>NZ_JBSFJL010000011.1:0-17652 GCF_053598035.1 Streptomyces sp. NPDC001204
GGGGGGGGGGGGGGGGGGGGGGGGGGGGTGGGGGGGGGGGGGGGGCCCCCGCCCCCCCCCCCCCCCACGACCGCGTCCGGGAGCACGGGCGGCGCGCCCGTCACAACGCCTCGTCGTCCCACTGGTCGAGCAGCAGGTCGCCCAGGTCCCCGCCGGGCCGCGCCGAACCGCCGTGCAGCGGCTGTTCGGTCCAGATGACCTTGCCGTGGGGTGTGTACCTGGTCCCCCACCGCCGAGCCAGCTGGGCGACGAGGAACAGTCCGCGTCCGCCCTCGTCCGTCAGGGCGGCCCGGCGCGGGTGCGGTGAGGTGCTGCTGCCGTCGGAGACCTCGCAGATGAGGTCGCGGTCGCGCAGCATCCGCACGCGGATCGGCTCGCTGCCGTAGCGGATCGCGTTGGTGACCAGTTCGCTGAGCATCAGCTCGGTGTCGAAACCCACCTCCTCCAGTCCCCACGCGTCCAGCTGCCGGGCGCACGCCGCGCGCACCGGGGCGACGGACGCGGAGTCGCGGGGCACGTCCCACTCCACGACGTCCGCCGGGTCCAGCAGCCGGGTGCGGGCCACCAGCAGCGCCACGTCGTCGCTGGGGCGCGGTGGCAGCACGGCGTCGATCACCTCCCGGCACGTCTCCTCCGGGCTCCGGTCGGGCCGGCCGGCCAGGGTGTCGCGCAGCAGGGCGAGGCCGGTGCCGATGTCCCTGCCCCGGTCCTCGACCAGCCCGTCGGTGTAGAGGACCAGGAGCGATCCCTCCGCCAGGTCCAGCTCGGCGGTCCCGACGGGCAGGCCCGCCGCCAGACCGAGGGGCGGGGAGGCGGGCACCTCGGGGAAGAGCACCGCGCCGTCGGGACGTACCAGCGCGGGCCCGGGGTGACCCGCGGTCGCCACGGTGCAGCGTCCGCCGGCGGGGTCGTAGATCGCGTACAGGCAGGTGGCCCCGGTGACCGTGTCTGCCTCGGCATCGGCCGCCCGGTCCTGGTCGATCCGGGTGACCAGTTCGTCGAGGTGGTCCAGGATCTCGTCGGGCGGCAGGTCGAGGGCCGAGAAGTTGAGCACCGCGGTGCGCAGGCGGCCCATGGTGGCGGCGGCGTGCAGACCGTGTCCGACGACGTCGCCGACGACGAGGGCCACCCGCGCGCCCGGCAGCGGGATCACGTCGAACCAGTCCCCGCCCACGCCGCCGGCCTGCGCGGGCAGATAGCGGTGGGCCACCTCCAGCGCGTTCTGCTCGGGCCGCCCCCGGGGCAGCAGGCTGCGTTGCAGGGTCACGGCGACGCCGTGCGCGTGGGTGTAGCGGCGTGCGTTGTCGATGGACACGGCCGCCCGCGCGACCAGCTCCTCGGCGAGGGAGCGGTCGTCGTCGTCGAAGGGGCCGCGCCGGTCCGTCCGCCAGAAGTCGGCCAGTCCCAGCAGGACGCCCCGCGCCCGCATCGGTACCGCGATGAGCGAGCGGATCCCGTGGGCGAGGATCCTTCCGGCCGTCTCCGGGCTCTGGACGCGCCACTCCTGGGCGGCGCCCAGATCGGCCTCCAGCACCGCGTGACCGGTCTCCAGCGCCGCCGCCATCGGGGTGCCGGGCACCCAGGTGATCCGCCCGCCGACGGGGAAGACGGGCGGGTCCAGGCTGTCGCCGAGGATGACCGTGCGGCGCATGTCCGCCGTGTCCGTCGGTTCGTCGCCGCGCAGGACGGGCTCCAGCAGCTCGACGGTGACCAGGTCGGCGAACCTGGGGACGGCGACCTCCGCCAGTTCCTCGGCGGTCCGTACGACGTCCAGGGTGGTGCCGATCCGCACACCCGCGTCGTACAGCAGCCGCAGACGCTCCTGAGCCTCCTCGGCCCGGCCCGAGAGGGCGCGCAGTTCCGTGGTGTCCCGCAGCGTCGTCACACTGCCGGCCGGGCCTCCGGCGCGGTCCGTGAGGCGGGTGTTGGCGATCAGCAGCCGGTCTCCCGCGAGGAGCACCTCGTCGCTGGCCACCCGGCCGGAGGACAGCAGCTCGGCCACCCGCGGTTCGAGGCCGAGATCGGCGATCCGGCGTCCCTCCGCGTCCGCCGGCAGGCCGAGCAGCCGCCGCGCCTCGTCGTTGGCCAGGAGCAGCCGGCCCTCACCCGAGAGGACGAGGACGCCCTCCCGCACGGAGTGCAGGACAGCGTCGTGGTGCTCGTACATCCGCGTCAGCTCGACGTGGCCCAGACCATGGGTCTGCCGCCGCAGCCGCCTGCTCGCCCACGCCGATCCGCACGTGGCCAGGACGACCGCGCCCCCCACGCCGCCGAGCAGGACCGGCAACTGGTGCTGGACCGTCGTGTTCACCGTCCCGAGCGTGATCGCGACGCTCACGACGCCCGCGACCGAGCCGTCCGGCCGGAAGACCGGGACGATCGAGTCGACCGCGGGGCCGCGGCTCGCGTTGATGACCTTCGTGAAGGGCCTGCCCTCCACCGCCTGCTTGTACGGGCCTACGACGTGCTTGCCGATCAGGGCGGGGTCGGGGTGCGTGAGCCGGATCCCGTCCGGCCGGTAGACGACGACGAAGGCCACACCCGTCCGCTCCCGGGTCTCCTCGGCGCGCGGCTGGAGGATCGCCGTCGGATCGCGGCTGTCGAGGGCCTGCGCCGTCCCGGGGGCACTGGCGAAGGCTTCGGCCACGGAGCGGGTGCGGTGCCGGGCGTCCGCCAGGCTGTTGTTCCAGGTCTCGAGCACGAGGACGGCGCCCGCGGCGATGATGAGCACCAGCAGCATCACCATCTGGACGGCGAACGCCTGCGCGGCGAAGCTGCGCACGCCCGGCGCCGGGCGCCGCCGCCACGCGGGGCTGTGCGGAGGCCCGTGCGCGTCGCCGGTCCGAGCCCGCCGTCCCCGCTCCGGCTCCGGGTCCGCGCGGTGCCGGAGCGGACGACGGCCGGTGTGGATGTTGGACAT
The DNA here is from genome assembly GCF_053598035.1 of Streptomyces sp. NPDC001204. Taxonomy (NCBI): domain Bacteria; kingdom Bacillati; phylum Actinomycetota; class Actinomycetes; order Kitasatosporales; family Streptomycetaceae; genus Streptomyces; species Streptomyces sp. NPDC001204. Next base: position 2,921 of record NZ_JBSFJL010000011.1, read on the forward strand.
CAGGATCCGGCATCGGTCGAGAAGTCCGGCCATGTGTTCATTTTCCAGCACCGGCGGCCACGGCGGAGTCACCGGCGGCTACCGGGGCGACGGCCGCCCTGTGAGTCGCGGGCGCTTTGCGGGGCACTCGCACGGTGGGACAATATGGGACACAGGTGGCGTCATCGGCGCCACCGGCACTCTTCGCTTTCCTTGGTGAGGCGGGTGGAAGACATGGACATAGCCTCCTACGCCGTACTGGCCGTGGCACCCAATGTGTGGGCCACCTTCGGCGCCTTCATCGGTGGACTCGTCATCGTGATCGCCTTGGTGTGGGCCGTCGGCATGGGCATCGGTGTGATGCGCCGCGAGCCGGACCGGCCGACCGAGGCGGAGCAGCCGCACCTGCCGGTCACCGGCGCCGTCCACGAGATCAGGGAGATGCGGGAGCTGGACGAGCTCCACCCGGACGACGGGGAGCGGCTCATGCCCTATGAGCTGCACGCCACCGGAACCCGCCGCAGCCAGGACCAGCACCGGCGGCGCTGGCACCCGGGCAGCAGCGGGTCCTTCGGCGGTGGCGGCCCCGGCCGGACCTGACCCGGCCCCGGCCGCACCCGTCCAGGGGACGGGCCTTCGGGCCCGCCCCCGCCCCTTGCCGGGGCCGGGGCTCCGGGGCGGGGCAGGGCGGGGACGTGGCGCGGATCGCGTGGGCCGACCGGTGTCGCGGGCGCGATGCTGGGTAGGCGTCGGTGTCGAAAGGCGCCACGGGGCCTGGGAACCGCCCGGTCGGGCGGGCCCGCGCGCCGGGCTCACAGCTTGCGCACGGTGCGGTTACGGGGGACGGGGGTGTCACGTGCGGTCGTCGCACGTCACAAGGTGCTCGGACCATTCCCGCAACGGCCCGCGCGACCTTGGCGGAGAGCGGACAGCTCCTGCCAGACCCGAAGGGTATTCGGCGTTTTGATACGGATAGATTCAGTCACCAAGCGGTATCCGGACGGCACGCTGGCTGTCGACCGGCTCTCGCTCGAGATACCGGACCGCTCGATCACCGTCCTCGTCGGACCGTCGGGATGTGGCAAGACCACCACTCTGCGCATGATCAACCGGATGGTGGAGCCGACCGGGGGCACCATCCTCCTCGACGGCGTCGACATCCAGGAACAGCCCGTCAACACCCTGCGCCGGTCGATGGGGTACGTCATCCAGAACGCGGGGCTCTTCCAGCACCGCACCATCGTCGACAACATCGCGACCGTGCCCCGCCTGCTCGGCTGGGGCAAGCAGAAGGCCCGGGCGCGGGCGGCCGAGTTGATGGAGCGGGTCGGCCTCGACGCCTCGCTCGCCAAGCGCTACCCGTACCAGCTCTCCGGCGGCCAGCAGCAGCGCGTCGGTGTGGCGCGGGCGCTCGCCGCCGACCCGCCGGTGCTGCTGATGGACGAGCCGTTCTCCGCCGTGGACCCGGTGGTGCGCAAGGGCCTCCAGGACGAACTGCTCCGCATCCAGGAAGAGTTGGGCAAGACCATCGTCTTCGTCACGCACGACATCGACGAGGCCGTCAAAATCGGCACGATGGTCGCGGTCCTGCGCACCGGCGGCCGGCTGGCCCAGTACGCCCCGCCCGCCGAACTGCTCTCCGCGCCCGCGGACGACTTCGTGGAGGACTTCCTCGGTATCGACCGCGGCATCCGCCGGCTGTCCTTCTTCGCCTCCGGGGGGCTGGAGTTGACGAAGTCCCCGATCGTCACCGCCGACTCCACCGCCGAGCAGATCGCCGCCCGCGCCACCCCCGACGTGCCCTACCTCCTCGTCACCGACCCGGACGGCAGGCCCCTCGGCTGGAGCGAGCCGGGCGCGCTCGGCGACGGCCCCCTCGACGCCGCACGGCTCCTCTCCCACGGGCGGCCCTTCGAGTACGGCACCGATTCGCTGCGCGCCGCCCTCGACGGCGCCGTGCTCTCGCCGACCGGCTGGGCGGTCGCCGTGGACGGCACCGGCCGCGCGGTCGGCGTCGTCTCGCAGCAGACCATCGGCGAGGCGATCCGCAGCGCCCATGCCGAGGGGCGTGCCGGGGCCGAGGCCGGCGCGGGGGCCGCGGCGGAGGCCGGGGCCGACGCCGGAGCGGAAGCCGGCGCCGAGGCCGGGGTCGCGGGATGAACCGATTCTTCGACATTCCGAGCGACCTTCAGCACAGCTGGTTCGGCCTGATCGGACTGCACCTGCGCGAGGCCCTGCTGCCGGTGCTGGCCGGTCTCCTCGCCGCCCTGCCCCTCGCCCAGCTGTGCGTGCGGTTCCGCTGGCTGTACCCGCCCGTGCTGGGTCTGACGACCGTGCTCTACGCGATCCCGTCGCTGGCGTTCTTCGTCGTCCTCATCGACTACACCGGCCAGACCGAGCTCACCGTGATGATCCCGCTCGCCGTCTACAGCCTCGTCGTGCTCGTCCCGGCGATCGTCGACGGCGTCCGCTCGGTGCCGCAGGAGACACTGGCCGCGGCCACCGCCATGGGGCTGGGACCCGTACGCCGGTACCTCCAGGTGCAGTTGCCGATCGCGGTGCCCGCCATCATCGCGGGGCTGAGGGTGGCCGCCGTTTCCAGCATCTCGCTCGTCAGCGTCGGCATGCTGATCGGCAACCAGGGCGCCCTCGGCAATCTGCTCCACGACGCGCAGATCTACAACCGGCCCGAACTGGCCTGGAACTCCGTCCTCACCACGGCGGCCCTGGCGGTCGTCGTCGACGCCGTGCTGGTCCTCGTACGCCTGCTGCTGACCCCCTGGATGCCGCGCGGCACCCGCCGCGTCACCCCCACGGACGCCGAGGCCCGGCCCGAACCGGCCACGCCCGTACTGGAGGACGCCGCCCGGTGAACGTACTCCACTTCATCAACGCCTTCTTCAGCGACGCAGCCCACTGGAAGGGCTACGACGGCATCCCCACGCGCCTCGTGGAGCACGTCCAGTACTCCCTGATGGCCCTGGGCCTGGCCGCCGTCATCGGCCTGCCGGTCGGCCTGCTCACCGGGCACTACGGGCGCGGCGGCAACGCCCTCGCCCTGATCGCGACCGCCGGGCGGGCGCTGCCCAGCTTCGGCCTGCTGGTGCTGATGGTGATCCTGCTCGGCTTCGGCAAGATCCCCGTGATGATCCCGCTGGTCGTCCTCGCCGTCCCGCCGATCCTGATCACGACCTACGAGGCGATGCGCTCCGTCGATCCCTCGCCGGTGGACGCGGCCCGGGGCATGGGCATGGCCGAGTCGCGCGTCCTGTTCCAGGTCGAACTGCCCGTCGCCCTCCCGCTGATCCTCAGCGGACTGCGCTCGGCGGCCATCCAGATCGTCTCCACGGCCACCATCGCCGCGTACGTCAGCCTCGGCGGCCTCGGCCGGTACATCGTCGACGGCCTCTACCAGCACGACTACGAGAAGGTCGTGGGCGGGGCCGCGCTGGTCGCCGTGATGGCGCTGGCGACGCTCGCGGTGTTCTGGGCGGTCGCGCGGGTGACGGTGTCGCCCGGGGTGCGCCGTGGCGGCTGACCGCGGGCGGCGAAGCGGCGCCCCGGGGCCGGGGCGGACCCTCGGCCTCCCCGGGTGCCCTCCGTCCTCACCACCCGCCACGCATCGAAGCCGATCGGTGACCCGGCGCCTCTTGACTGACGAAGAAGCCGCTGGATTGGATCAAACGGCGGTGCTCGCGTCCCGCGTGCCGCCGCCGCTGCCATGTGCCCGACCAACCTCTCAGCCGGGAACGGGAATTGTGACTTCCAACACGAAGAGCACCAAGTTCAGCAAGAGCCACTTCGGGGCGGCCGCCGTCGCACTCGCCGCCTCCGCGGCGCTTCTCGCGGGGTGTTCGTCCGGCGGCTCCTCCGGCAAGGACCCGCTCGCGGAGGGCAGGGCGGGCGCCGGCACGGTCGTCGTCGGCTCCAACAACTTCGCCGAGAGCATCCTGATCGCCGACATCTACGGCGAGGCCCTGAAGGCCAAGGGCGTCAAGGTCGAGTACAAGCCCAACATCGGCAGCCGCGAGACCACCTACGGTCTGCTCAAGAACGGCTCGATCACCGTGCTGCCCGAGTACAACGGGGCGCTGCTGGCGTATCTCGACTCCAAGGCCGCCCCGAAGACGGTCGAGGCGACGACGGCCGCCATCGCCGCCAAGCTGGACTCCGGGCTGACGCTGCTCGAACCGGCGCCCGCGGAGGACAAGGACTCCGTCACCGTCAACGCCACGACGGCGAAGAAGTACGGCCTCACCGAGAAGTCCTCCATCGCGGACCTCAAGGACGCCGCCAAGGACCTGGTCATCGGCGGCTCGCCGGAGTTCCAGGCCCGGCACCAGGGCCTCAAGGGCCTGAAGTCCGAGTACGGGCTGGAGTTCAGGTCCTTCAAGGCGCTGGACGCGGGCGGCCCGCTGACCCAGGCGGCGCTGAAGCAGAACACCGTGCAGGTCGCCGACCTGTTCACCACGGATCCGACCATCGCCAAGGAGAAGTTCGTCGTCCTTCAGGACCCGAAGAACCTCTTCGGCTTCGAGAACGTCCAGCCGCTGGTGTACAAGTCCGGCCTGGACCAGAAGGGCGTCGACGCGCTCAACGCGGTCTCCGCCAAGCTGGACACGGCCACCCTGCTGGACCTGGACACCCAGGTGCAGTCGCAGAACAAGGACCCGCTCGACGTGGCCAAGGCCTGGCTGAAGTCCGCGGGCCTCGACTGACCGACCGGGATGGGGACACGGCCCGAGGGGCCGTGACACCGCACCGCTCCCTCGCCGGGTGCCGGACGGACGACCGTCCGGCACCCGGCGAGGCGTGAGCCGTGGGACGCCGGCTCAGAGGTCGAACTCGTGCGGCGGCAGTCCCAGGGCGAAGCAGGCCTCGCGCACCACGGCCTGCTCGGTCTTGTCGAAGTCGCCGTCCGCGCCGCCGATGACGATGCCGATCTGGACGACGGCCCGGGCCTCGGCGGGCTTCTTCTTCGCCTTGGCGATCTCCTGCAACACGCTGACCTTGCCGAAGTCGAAGTCCGCGGTCAGCCTGTTCAGGTTCTCCTCGAAGCGGCGGCGCAGATCGTCCGCGGGGAAGTTCTGCAGCACCTCGTTGGTGGCGATCAGCTGCGCGACACGCTGACGCTCCGAGGGGTCCACGGTGCCGTCGGCGGCGGCCACGAGGGCGCACATCGCCATGCTCGCGTCCCGGAAGGCGCCGCTCTTCAGGTCGTTCTTCCTTGCCACGAGCTGGGTCTGCATCTGCGTCGCGGAGTCCTTGATGCGGTCCCACAGGGCCATGTGCTCTCCAAGTGTGGTGTCGGGTGGCCTAACACGTTCCGTGCTGCATCTACAGCAACGTAGAAACTGATGGAGCGCCGGATAAGTTCCGGTGGACGAGTTCCGGCGGGTCCCGTTCGTACCGGGCCGCCTAGACTGGTGCGGCTCGTACCCGGCGTGCGGGCGTGCGCGAACAGGAGGAAGACGACCGTGGCGGCAGCCGGCAGTGGCTTCGAGGATCCGCCCGCCGACGTGCTCGCGGAGGCGGCCGCGGCCTTCGGGCTGCTCGCCTCGCCCGCCCGGCTGCACATCGTGTGGGCACTGGCGCAGGGCGAGAGCGACGTCACCGGGCTCGCCGAGCGGGTCGGCGGCGCGCTGCCCGCCGTCAGCCAGCACCTGACCAAGCTGAAGCTCGCCGGGCTCGTCCGCTCCCGCCGCGAGGGCCGGCGGCAGGTCTACTTCGTCGACGATCCCGACGTGGTCGACGTCGTACGGCTCACGGTCGCCCGGCTCACCGACCGGGGAGCCGCCGCCGACGCCCCGGCGCGCCGCCTCCGTGGCCTCTGAGCTCGCGGCGGCGCGCCCGGCCGAGCCCGACGGAACACCCCTCCAGGTACTGCGGCGGCTCGACAGCGGTCCGCGCGGGCTGACCGACGCCGAGGCGGAGGCACGGCTGGCGGCGGTCGGCGAGAACACGGTCCCCGAGGTGCGCACCCCGTCCTGGCCCCTGCTGTGGGTGCGCTCCCTGCGGGACCCGTTCACGGCCGTACTGCTCTGCCTGGGCGTGGTCTCCACGCTCGTCGCCTCCTGGGGGACCGCCGCGGTGATCCTCAGCCTGGTCGTGGTCAGCTGCGTGCTGCGCGCGACCGGCGAGCACCGGGCCGACCGGTCCATGGCCGCCCTGCGCGAACTGGTCGCCGGCACCGCCACCGTGCTGCGGCGGACGACAGACGGGCAACAGCCGCGCGCCCGGGAGGTCCCGGTCACCGAACTGGTGCCGGGCGACGTGCTCCGGCTCGGCCCCGGCGACCGCGTACCGGCCGACGTACGACTTCTGCGCGCCCGAGGGCTGACCGTGCACCAGGCCGCGCTGACCGGCGAGTCCGCCCCGGTCGCCAAGGCGGCCGTGGAGGAGCCGGGGCTCGGCGCGAGCGGCCCGTTCGGACAGGCGCACCTGTGCTTCCAGGGCAGCAGCGTCGCCACCGGCACGGCCACCGCCGTGGTGGTGCACACGGGCGCGCGCACGCGGTTCGCCGCCGCCCACGGCACCGCGGGCCGCGGGCGCGGGGACCGGACGGACCCCAGCGCCTTCGACCGCTCCGTGCAGGGCATCTCCTGGGTGCTCATCCGGTTCATGCTGCTGACGCCGCCACTGGTGCTGGTGGCGAACGCGGCGCTGCGCGGGCGCGGCCTGGAGACGCTGCCCTTCGCCGTGGCGGTGGCCGTCGGGCTCACACCCGAGATGCTGCCGGTGATCGTCACCCTCTGCCTGGCCCGCGGCACCCGGCAGCTCGCGGGGGCGCACGGCGTCATCGTCAAGCGGCTGCCCGCACTGCACGACCTGGGCGCCGTCGACGTGCTCTGCGTCGACAAGACCGGCACCCTCACCCAGGACCGGCCCGTCGTCGAACGGGCCCTCGACGCGGACGGCCGCGACGACCCGGAGGTGCTGCGCTGGGCCGCGGTCGGCGCCTGGTGGACCCTCCAGCTCGCCGAACTGCCCGCCCCGGACGCGCTCGACGAGGCACTCCTGGAGGCCGCCGGAGCGGTCGGCGAGGAGCACGACGGGGTCGCGGCCGTCCCCTTCGACCCGGTACGGCGCCTGGCCACCGCCGTGGTGCGGGGCCGGTTCGGCAGGCACGTCCTCGTCGTCCGGGGCGCCGTGGAGGACGTACTGGAGCGCTGCGCGCTGGAGCCCGCCGAGCGCGAGCGACTGCGGGAGCTCGCCGCGCGCGAGGCGGACGCCGGGCTGCGGCTGCTGGCCCTTGCCACCGACGAGCGCGCCGCCCGCACCGGCGACTACACCCCCGCCGACGAGCGCGGCCTCACCTTCCGGGGCCTGATCGCCTTCCGTGACGCGCTCGCGCCGACCGCGGCCGAGGCCCTGCGCGGGCTCGCCGAGGCCGGTGTCACCGTGAAGATCCTCACCGGCGACCACCCCGGCACGGCGGCGCGCGTCTGCCGTGACCTGGGGCTCGACGTGGGCGAGGTGCACACGGTGGGCTCCGGGCCCGGCGGGGACGGGGACCTCGCGGCGGCCGCCGCCCGTTCCACCGTCTTCGCCCGCTGCACGCCGGACGACAAGGCCCGGGTCGTGGACGCGCTGCGGGCCGCAGGACACACCGTCGGCTTCCTCGGCGACGGCGCCAACGACGTGCCCGCGCTGCGGGCCGCCGACGTCGGCGTCGCACCGCGGGCGGCCTGCGACATCGCCCGGGACAGCGCCGACGTGGTGCTCGCCGACAAGGACCTCACCGCGATCGGCCACGCCGTGGCGGCCGGCCGGCGGGCCAGCGGCAACATCGCCTCCTATCTGCGCGTCACGCTCTCCTCCAACCTCGGCAACGTCATAGCGATGCTCGTCGCGGGCCTGCTCCTGCCCTTCCTGCCGATGCTCCCGGTGCAGGTGCTCGTCCAGAACCTCTGCTTCGACGCGGCCCAGTCGTCCTTCGCCCACGACCGTCCGGGAAGGGCGGCGCTGCGCCGCCCGACCGCGCTGCGGCCGCGTGCCTTCCTGCGGTTCATCACCGGGTTCGGCGCGCTCAACGCGGTCGCTGACTTCGCGACCTTCGCCGTCCTCGCCCTCGTGCTGTGGGGACCCGACGCGCTGAACGACGAGTCCGTCTTCCACTCGGCCTGGTTCACCGAGAACCTGCTGACCCAGGCGCTGGTGATGGTGCTCCTGCGCACCGGCCGGGACGAGGGCGGCCGGCGGCGGCCGCCCGGACCCGTCGGCCGGGCCGCGGCCGTCCTCGCCCTCGCCGGGCTGCTGCTCCCGGTCAGTCCGCTGGGCCCGCCGCTGGGCATGACGGGGCTTCCGCTGCCCTACTACGTTCTGCTCGCCGCCGTCCTGGCACCGTACGGACTCGCCCTCGCGGCGGCGGTCCGGCGGTACGAGCGGCGGGCTCCGGAAGCCGTCGGGCCCGGGTACGCCGCCGCGGCTCCTGGTCCGGAAGCCGGCCGGAGCCAAGGCGGGTGCCGGCCGCCGGCCGGCACAAGCGTGTTCAGCGGCCGCGCAGCCGCAGGGCGAGGGCGGCGCCCCCGGTGAGCACCAGCACCGCGGCGGCGCCGCCCGCCAGCAGCGGCGCGGAAGGACCCCGGCCGGCGTCGGTCGCGGACGCCACCGGGCTGCTGTCGGGAGCGCCCGAGCGCGCCTGAGCGGCGGCGGAGTCCGGCGTCCCCCGCGCCGGAGCGGTCGTGTGCGGCCCGTGCGAGTGGCCCGGACCCGGGGCCCGAGTGCCCGGCTCCGGCGTACCGGCGGCCGGGCTCCCGCCCGAGCGGCCGGAGTCACCCGGCCCGGCCGGTCCGGCCGTTCCGCTCGTGCCGCCCGAACCGCTCGTGCCACCGGTCCCGTTCGTGCCGCCGGTCGCCTTCGTCGCCTTCGCGAACACCACGTCCGAGCACGAGTAGTAGGTGTCCGGCGTGCTGCTGTTCTGCCAGATGGTGAACAGCACATGACGGCCCGTCCGGTCGGCGGGCAGCGTCGCCCCGATGCGGTACGCGCCGCCCGTCAGCGGTGGGTCCTTGACCTCGGCGAAGGGCTGGGCGGGCAGGTCCGACCAGGTCAGCGGCTTCGTCGGGTCGTAGCCCCGCCTGGTGAGATAGAGCTTGAACGTGCCCTCGTGCGGGATCGTCGAGGCGTACGACATCGTGAGCCCCGCGCCCGGCACCAGACGGGTCGACGGCCAGTCGTCGCGGGCGAGGTCGAGGCCCTTGTACGCGGGCAGTCCTCCGCTGCACAGCTTTCCGTCGGGGACGACCTGACGGTCCCGGCCGCCCACGTTCGCCACCCGCAGGTTGTCCCACGCGGTGAAGGGGGCTCCGTTCGCGGCGACGGCCGCCCGGCAGGCGGCCGAACCGGCCCGGCCGCCCCCGTCCGGCGAGCAGGCGAACACCCGGCTGACCGGGTCGGTCGGGGCGCCGTGCGCGTGTGCGGGCCCGGCCGCCCACAACATGAGCAGGGCCGACACCGCCGTAGCGGCTGCGGTGCGCCCGAGGGGCGCGGTCGTCCGGGTCATCGGGAGACGTCTCCTGGGCCGGCGGGGAAACGGGCTGCTGCGCGGTCCAGTACGGGCGGCGGGCGCGAAGCGTTCAACCGGCCCGCGAGTGGCGGCACATGAGCGCGGACGGGCGGCGGGCGCCGATACAGCACGTCCCGTCTGCTTCCACCGGCGGCGCGCGTTTCCGGAGCGCCGAGGGTGACGGCGGAAGCTCCAAGGGGCCCTGGTGGACGCCTCGGAGCCGTGAGCTATCGTGTACGCGGAGTGAGAAACAAACGGCACGCCCCGTTCGTTACGGCCCCGGGAGTGTTCTGTCCATGCCGAGGCAGTTACGCGCCGAACAGACCCGCGCGACGATCATCACGGCCGCCGCCGACCTGTTCGACCGGCACGGCTACGAACGGACCAGCCTGAGCGACATCGTCGCACACGCACACGTCACCAAGGGCGCCCTGTACTTCCACTTCGCGGCCAAGGAGGATCTGGCCCACGCCATCCTGGAGTTGCAGTCCCGGGCCGCCCGGCAGGTGACCAGTCGCGTGGACGAGCAGGGTCACTCGTCGCTGGAGGCCCTGATACGCATCACCTACGCGCTCACCCGCCTCACCGTGGAGGGCCCCGTCACCCGAGCCGGCCTGCGACTGGCCACCGGAGGAGTCGAGGTGCGCCCGCCGCTGCGGCACCCGTTCACCGAGTGGCTGGACATCGCCACCGGCAAACTCCTCGGCGCCGTCAAGGAGTACGAGATCCAGCAGGACGTCGACGTCCACGCCGTCGCGCACTCCCTCGTCTGCTTCTTCGTCGGCACCCGGGTCGCCGGCCGGCCCCTGGAACCCATGGCGCGGCTGCCGCGCAGGACGACCGAGATGTGGCACCTGCTGATCCGCGGCCTCGTGCCGGTGCACCGGCGCCCCCGCTATCTGAGCCTCGCCACCCGGCTGGAGCGGGAGATCGTCGTCGTATGACCCGCCGGGTACGGTGAGGCGCATGCCCGCCAACCCGTCCGCGCCCGTACTCGTCGGCGACGAACCCGGTTCCTTCCCGCACAGCGTGCTGGCCGAACGGCACCCGGCCGTCATCCGGCAGGTGCGCGACGCCTTCCCCTACGGACCCGGGCAGCACCGCGCCCTGGACGCGCTGCTGGAGAGCTGCGCCGAGGGCGTGATCGACGACCTTCCCGCCGCCGCGCCCGACCGTGACCGGTGGCAGGACTGGGGCCTGGGACAGTACGCCGCCCGCTCCTGGTTCGACGTGCCGTGGCTGTGGTCCGAGAGCTACTTCTACCGCCGGCTCCTCGAAGCCGTCGGCTACTTCGCACCCGGCCCCTGGCAGGGCATCGACCCCTTCCGCCCGTCCAAACTCGCCGAACTCGACTCCCCGGAGACCGACGGGGAACTGGCGGCGCTCGACGAACTGGAGGGCAAGCCGCTGGCGGAGCGCGCGGACGCCCTGCTGCACGGCTCGCTCTGGGGCAACCGCGCCGACCTCGGCTTCCGGCTGTCGGCGGCCGGCGCCGAGGCCGGACCGCCCGTCCCCACCCTGGTCGCCGACGACAGGGAGGCCCTCTGGTCGCTGCTGCCGCCCTCCGGCGCCGGCACGCTCTGCCTGGTCGCCGACAACGCAGGCCGCGAACTCGTCCCCGATCTCCTCCTCGTCGCCCACCTCCTCGCCCACGGCCGCGTCCGGCGGGCGGTCCTGCACGTCAAGCCGTACCCGTACTACGTCTCCGACGCCACCACCGCCGACGTCGTCGACGCCGTGCGCCGGCTGACGGCGGCTCCCGGCGCGGCCGCGGAACACGGGCGCCGCCTGTGGGCGGCGATGGCCGACGGCAGACTGACGGTCCGGGCACACCCCTTCTCCTGCGCCCCGCTGCCCTACGCCGACATGCCCGCCGACCTGCACGAGGAGTTCGCCGCGGCCACGCTGACCGTGTTCAAGGGCGACCTGAACTACCGGCGGCTGGTGGGCGACCGGCTGTGGCCCCCGACCACGCCGTTCGCGGACACCACCGGCTACTTCCCCGGCCCCGTCGCCGCCCTGCGCACCCTGAAGTCCGACGTGATCACCGGCCTGGACGCGGACACCGAGGCCGCGCTGGACGCCGCCGAGGGCGAGCGCTGGCGCGTCGCGGGCACGCACGCGCTCATCCAGGTCAGGACCTGAGCCGCCGCCCGGCCGCACCGCGCGACTACCCCGTTCACGTGCGGATTCACGCGATGGAGTGATCCAGTTGGTGCGTACGGATGGTGCCGGAGTGTCGCGGGTAGGGCCCGGCCATGACGCAGCAGCCCTTCGAACTCCCGCACTTCTACATGCCGTATCCCGCGCGGCTCAACCCGAACGTCGACGAGGCCCGCGCCCACTCGACGCGGTGGGCGCGCGACATGGGCATGCTGGAGGGCTCCGGGATCTGGGAGCAGTCCGACCTCGACGCGCACGACTACGGACTGCTCTGCGCCTACACCCACCCCGACTGCGACGGGCCCGCCCTGTCGCTCATCACCGACTGGTACGTGTGGGTCTTCTTCTTCGACGACCACTTCCTGGAGACCTTCAAGCGCAGCCAGGACCGCGCGGGCGGCAAGGCCTACCTGGACCGGCTTCCCCTGTTCATGCCCCTCGACCCCGAAACCCCCGTCCCCGAGCCGCGCAACCCGGTCGAGGCCGGCCTCGCCGACCTGTGGGCGCGTACGGTGCCGTCGATGTCGGCCGACTGGCGCCACCGGTTCGCGGTGGCCACCGAGCACTTGCTGAACGAGTCCCTGTGGGAGCTGTCGAACATCAACGAGGGGCGGATCGCCAACCCCGTCGAGTACATCGAGATGCGCCGCAAGGTCGGCGGTGCGCCCTGGTCGGCGGGGCTGGTGGAGTACGCGACCGCCGAAGTGCCCGCCGCCGTCGCCGGAACCCGGCCGCTCAGGGTGCTGATGGAGACGTTCTCCGACGCCGTGCACCTGCGCAACGACCTGTTCTCCTACCAGCGTGAGGTGGAGGACGAGGGGGAGTTGAGCAACGGCGTCCTGGTCCTGGAGACCTTCTTCGGGTGCACCACCCAGGAGGCCGCCGACTCCGTCAACGACGTCCTCACCTCCCGCCTCCACCAGTTCGAGCACACCGCGCTCACCGAAGTGCCCGCGGTGGCCCTGGAGAAGGGCCTCACCCCGGTCGAGACCGCGGCGGTGGCGGCGTACGCCAAGGGCCTCCAGGACTGGCAGTCCGGCGGCCACGAGTGGCACACGCGCTCCAGCCGGTACATGAACGAGCGGGCCCGGCCCACCAGCCCCTGGCAGCGACTGGCCGGCCCCGGCACCTCGGCGGCCGACGTGGGCGCGCTGCTCGCGGCGGCCGGGGCTGAGAGGTTGCGCGCGTACACGCACGTGCCCTTCGAGAAGGTCGGCCCGTCCCGCATCCCCGACCTCCGCATGCCCTACCCGCTGGGGCTGAGCCCGCATCTGGACCGTTCCCGGCGAAGGCTCGTCGACTGGTGCCACAGCATGGGCATCCTCGAGGAGGGCGTGTGGGACGAGGACAAGCTCGCCGCCTACGACCTGGCGCTGTGCTCGGCCGGCATCGACCCGGACGCCATGCCCGAGGCGCTCGACCTGAGCGCGCAGTGGCTCGCCTTCGGCACCTACGGCGACGACTACTACCCGCTGGTGTACGGGCACCGCCGCGACCTCGTCGCCGCGAAGGCGACCACGGCACGCCTGTCGGCCTGCATGCCCGTGGCGGGGGAGGCGGCGCCGGTCCCGCTCAACGCCATGGAGCGGAGTCTGACCGACCTGTGGGCGCGCACCACCGCGGAGATGACCCCCGACCAGCGGCGCACCCTGAAGCACGCGATCGACTCGATGACCGAGAGCTGGGTGTGGGAGCTGTCCAACCAGCTCCAGAACCGCATTCCCGACCCGGTCGACTACCTGGAGATGCGGCGCGCCACCTTCGGCTCCGACCTCACCCTGAGCCTGTGCCGGATGGGATACGGCCCGGCCGTCCCCGCGGAGGTCTACCGCAGCGGCCCGGTCCGCTCCCTGGAGAACGCGGCCGTCGACTACGCCTGCCTGCTCAACGACGTCTTCTCGTACCAGAAGGAGATCGAGTACGAGGGCGAGATCCACAACGCGATCCTGGTCGTACAGCACTTCTTCGGCATCGACTACCCGGCCGCGCTCAAGGTCGTCCAGGACATGATGAACCAGCGCATGCGTCAGTTCGAGCACGTGGTGGCCCACGAACTGCCCGTCGCATACGACGACTTCGAGCTGTCCGAGGAGGCGCGGGCGGCCATGCTCGGCTATGTCACCGACCTGCAGAACTGGATGGCGGGCATCCTCAACTGGCACCGGAACGTGGACCGGTACAAGGCCGAGTGGCTGGACCGCCGGGCCCACGCCTTCCTACCGGACCGTCCGCCGGTCCCCGCCCTCCCCGTGGGCTGACCGCCCACCGAACAGCGGCAGCCGGAGGCGGTCGATGGAACAGACAGCGTTGCGTCCCAGGCCGATGCCGGGACAGGAGCCCGGTGGTGGCGAGCACGGCCCGGTACGGCGACCGCTCGGCGCGCGCCGCCGCGGCCGCCGCCTCGCGGCCCTGGCGTGCAGGCTGCTCGCCGCGATCGTCCTGGTCCTGTGCGGGGTCGGCCTCGGCACGGTGGGCCTCGCGGTGATCGGCGCGAGCAGGCCCGCCCCCGCCGAGCCGCAGCGGCCGGCCGGCACCCGGGCGCGCACGGATCCGGCGCCCGCCTCCGCGCCCGCACCGGTGCGTCCGACCCTGGGCGTGGAGGTGGTGGACGACGGCAGGCCCGGAGCCCGGGTGGTCGGCGTCCACGTCCCCGGCCCCGGGTACACGGCGGGCCTGGTCCGCGGCGACGTACTGCTCGTCTTCGGCGGAACCCGGGTGGACACGGCGGCGGACCTGGCCCGCGCGGTCGCCGGGTCCCGCCCGGGGCAGGCGGTGGTCCTCACCGTGCGCCACGCCGGCGGCGGCTACCAGCAGCTGACGGCCACCCCGGGGATCGTCACATGACGGCTCCCGCCGCATCCCGAGGCCCGTCCTGGCCCATGCCCCGTACCCCGGCCCGCCCCCCGGCCCGGCCCGTCCTGGGCCCTGCCGCGGTCCGCGGCCCGCCCCGGTCTGTGGCCCCTGCCCTGGCTCGTGACCTGTGCCTCGCCTCGTCCTGTGCCCTGCCTCGGTCCGTGCCCCGCCCTGGTCTGTGGCGTGTCCGGGTTCGGGGCCCGTGCCGCGTGCCGTGGCTCGTCCCGGT
>NZ_JBSFJL010000011.1:17748-29073 GCF_053598035.1 Streptomyces sp. NPDC001204
GGGTGTGTGGCCCGTCCCGTTTCGTGCCCTATCGCGGTCTGTGGGCTGCCCTGGTCTGTGGCGTGTCCGGGTTCGGGGCCCGTGCCGCGTGCCGTGGCTCGTCCCGGTGTGTGGCCCGTCCCGTTTCGTGCCCTATCGCGGTCTGTGGGCTGCCCTGGTCTGTGGCGTGTCCGGGTTCGGGGCCCGTGCCGCGTGCCGTGACTCGCCCGGTCTGTGGCCCGACTCGTTCCGTGTCCTGCAGCGGTCCGCGGTCCGTGGTTCGTGGTCCGCCTGGTCAGTGGCCTGCCTGCTCCGTGGCCTGCCCCGGCTCGTTGCCGTGCCCTGTCCCGTGGCTCGTCCCCCGTGCGTCGGCTGAGGGGCCGGCGGGTGGGCGACGCGAGGGTGGTCGAGATCCTCAACCGGCTCGCGTCGCACGGCGTGGCCGGGCAGGATGCTGCCCGTAGCCTTCCTCACCGTTTCAGCCGCATACGGAGGCCCGGATGACCGGCACCGCGCTCGCGCCCTTCACCGCCGACGACTACAGGGTCCGGCTGGAACGCGCCGCCCGCGCGGCGGCCGATGCCGGGCTGGCCGGACTGCTGGTGGCACCGGGGCCGGACCTGGTGTGGCTGACCGGCTACGCACCCACCGCCGTCACCGAACGGCTCACGCTGCTCGTCCTCGCCGCCGGACGCGAACCCGTACTCGTCGTGCCCACCCTGGAGGCCCCGGACGCCGCCAAGGCGTCCGGCGCGTCCGCCCTGGCCCTGCGCGACTGGACCGACGGCACCGACCCCTACGCCGTCACCGCCGCCCTCCTCGACGACCGCGGCCGGTTCGGCATCAGCGACAACACCTGGGCCATGCACCTGCTCGCCCTGCAACAGACACTGCCCAAGACCTGCTACGCCTCCCTCACCGAGGCCCTGCCCATGCTGCGCGCGGTGAAGGACGCGGCCGAGGTGGAACTGCTCGCGGCGGCGGGCGCGGCCGCCGACGCCGCGTTCGAGGAGATCCGGAAGCTGCGGTTCTCCGGCCGCCGCGAATCCGAGGTCGCCGCCGACCTCGCCGGCCTGCTGCGGCGCTTCGGACACTCCCAGGTCGACTTCACCATCGTCGGCTCCGGACCCAACGGCGCGAACCCGCACCACGAGGTGGGCGACCGCGTCATCGAGCGCGGCGACATGGTCGTCCTCGACTTCGGCGGCCTCAAGGACGGCTACGGCTCCGACACCACTCGCACCGTGCACGTCGGCGAGCCGACCGACGAGGAGCGGCGGGTGCACGACATCGTCCGCGAGGCCCAGGAGGCCGGCTTCCGGGCGGTGCGCCCCGGAGTCTCCTGCCAGGAGGTCGACCGCGCCGCCCGCGCGGTCATCACCCGGGCCGGGTACGGCGAGTTCTTCATCCACCGCACCGGCCACGGCATCGGCGTCACCACGCACGAGCCGCCCTACATGATCGAGGGCGAGGAGCAGCCCCTCGTACCCGGCATGTGCTTCTCCGTGGAGCCCGGCATCTACCTGCCCGGCCGCTTCGGGGTGCGCATCGAGGACATCGTCACCGTGACCGAGGACGGGGGCCGCCGCCTCAACGACACGACCCGGGAGATGGTCATAGTGGACTGACCACCCAGTCCCCACCCCGCAACCGCAACGACACGGCGCGACGATGACCCAGGCACCGACACCCACCGCGGACACGGTCCGCAGACTGGTCCGCACCCTGCTCAAGGACGGCTCGGACACCGCCCCCGGACCCGAGATCCGGCCCGTCGCCGAGGGCGGCGAGCACTCCACCTGGTGGGTCGGCGCCCGCCATGTGCTGCGCCTGGCCCCCGACCGTGAGGCCGCCGAGCGCCAGCGCCGCGAACTGCGGCTGCGCGAACTGGTCCGCCCGCACCTTCCGGTCGCCGTCCCGGCCAGCGTCGCGCGCGGCGAATGGGCGCCCGGGCTGACGTACACGCTGGACACCCGGATCACCGGCGGCTCGGCCGGCGAGCACGACGTCTCCGCCGTCGGCGAGGACGACCTGGCCGGGCTGTTCACCGGGCTGCGCGAGGTCCCCGTCCGGCAGGCCCAGACCCTCGGCGTCCCGCGTACCGCGCCGCGCTCCCTGGAGGCGCTGCGCCGCATGGCCGTGCACGCCGCCGAACGCCTCGGCGCCGCCGACGAGTTCGACCCCGCGCGGATGGCCCAGCTCACCGCGCCCGCCGCTGCCCAGCTCGCCGCCCAGCCCGGCACCGCCGTGCTCGTCCACCACGATCTCAAGGGCGAGCATCTGGTGGTGAGCGCCGACGGCCGGGTGCGCGGGGTCCTCGACTGGACCGACGCCGTGGTCGGCGACCCGGCCGAGGACATCGCCGGCGTCGCCGTCGCCGTCGGTTCCCCCGCAGCGGTGCGCGCCGCCACCCTCGCCGGCTACAGCGCCCGGCCCTGCCTGCGCGGCCTGTGGCTGGCCCGCTGCGACACAGTGATCCGCCTCGCCGCACGCCTCGACGGCCGAGACGAGAGCCCGCTGCCGCTCCTCAGGTCCCAGCTGCGCCACGCCTGGGAGGCGATCCTGCTGGAGCGGGTGACGGAGTTCCGGGAGGACGCCGCGGACCCCGCGGACACCGGGGACACCGGGGAGTAGGCGCCATCGGGGCGCGGTGCCGCGCTCAGTGCTGGAACAGCACCGCGCACGACTCCGCGGGCACGTGCAGCAGCCCGTCCGCTCCGGGTGCCGCGACCGGTTCCCAGGCGGCCAGCACCTCGGTGGGACGGTTGCCGAGGGGGATCTGCGCAGGCTCCTTGGCGAGGTTGAGCGCCACCAGCACGTCCCCGCGCCGGAAGGCGAACCAGCGGGCCTCCTCGTCGTAGGCCACCTTGGTGTCGGCGAGGTCGGGGTCGGTGAGGTCGGGCTGCTCGTGCCGCAGGGCGGTCAGCCGGCGGTACCAGGCCAGCACGCGCGCGTGCGGCTCGCGCCCCGGCTCGGACCAGTCGAGGCAGGAGCGGTCGCGGGTCGCAGGATCCTGCGGGTCGGGCACGTCCTCCTCCGCCCAGCCGTGCTCGGCGAACTCCCGCCGCCGGCCCCGTCGCACCGCCTCCGCGAGCTCCGGGTCGGTGTGGTCGGTGAAGTACTGCCACGGCGTGCCGGCCGCCCACTCCTCGCCCATGAACAGCATCGGCGTGAACGGCGCGGTCAGCGTCAGCGCGGCCGCGCAGGCCAGCAGCCCGGGGGAGCCGGCGAGCAGCGTGGACAGGCGGTCGCCCCGGGCGCGGTTGCCGACCTGGTCGTGCGTCTGGCTGTAGCCGAGCAGCCGGTGCCCGGCCACCCGGGTGCGGTCCAGCGGGCGGCCGTGGTGGCGGCCCCGGAAACCGGAGTACGTCCCGTCGTGGAAGTAGCCGCCGGTGAGGGTCTTGGCGACCGCCGCGAGCGGGGCCCGCCCGAAGTCGGCGTAGTAGCCCTGGGACTCGCCGGTCAGCGCCGAGTGCAGCGCGTGGTGGAAGTCGTCGTTCCACTGGGCGTCCAGGCCGAGACCGCCCTCCGCGCGCGGGGTGATGATCCGCGGGTCGTTCAGGTCCGACTCCGCGATCAGGAACGGACGGCGGCCCAGGTCGGCGGAGAGCGCGTGCACGGCCGTCGACAGCTCCTCCAGGAAGTGGCACGCGCGCGTGTCCACCAGGGCGTGCACCGCGTCCAGGCGCAGACCGTCGATCCGGTAGTCGCGCAGCCACGCCAGCGCGCTGCCGACCAGGAACCGGCGCACCTCGTCCGAGCCGGGCGCGTCCAGGTTGACGGCGGCGCCCCACGGGGTGTGGTGGGTGTCGGTGAAGTACGGCCCGAACCGCGGGAGGTGGTTGCCCGACGGACCCAGGTGGTTGTGCACCACGTCCAGGACCACGCCCAGGCCCAGCTCGTGGGCCCGGTCGACGAAGCGCTTCAGCCCCTCGGGTCCGCCGTACGGCTCGTGCACGGCCCACAGCGACACGCCGTCGTAGCCCCAGCCGTACCGGCCGGGGAACGGGCACACGGGCATCAACTCCACGTGGGTGACGCCCAGTTCCACCAGGTGTGGCAACCGTTCGGCGGCCGCGTCGAAGGTGCCCTCACGCGTGTACGTGCCGATGTGCAGCTCGTACAGGACCGCGCCGGACAGCGGGCGCCCGGGCCACTCGGCGGAGCGCCACGGGTACCGCGCGTGCTCGACGACCGCGCTCAGCCCGTCCGGGCCGTCCGGCTGCCTCGGCGAGCGCGGATCGGGCAGCATCGGGCCGCCGTCCAGCGCGAATCCGTACCGCGAGCCGTCGCGCGCCTCGGCCTCACCGGTCCACCACCCCTCCCGCTCCGGATCGCGCTCCAGCGCGCGCGTGGCGCCGTCGCACTGGAGCGTCACACGGCCGGCCTGTGGTGTCCACACCTCGAACTGCACGGACGGTTCCCCTTCGTTCGCTCACCGTGACGTAGCCCGTCCATGGTGCGGCACAAGAGATCGATCCGCTTTTGAATTCCCCCTTTCACGGCGGGTGTCGCCGGATCCGCGTGGCTGGTGTGCGTCGCCGTGGTAGCTGGACACGCGGGGTCGGCTGACCGACAATCACCAACGTGACGTCGTCCTTCGAGTCCCACACGTACCCCGCGCGGCTCTCCGACGCGCAGCGCGACAAGGCGCTGAAGGTGCTCCGTGACGGCGTCGCGATGGGACGGCTGTCGCACGACACCTTCGTACGGCGGATGGAGCTGGCCCTGGCCGCCCGCCGGCCGGACGAACTCGCCGCGCTCACCTCGGACCTGCGCACCGAGGGACGCGTGTCCCGGCTGGTGTTCGGCACGGTCGAGGCGGTGTCCGGTTTCAGCGTGCGGCTGCGCCGGGCCTGGCAGGTCGAGCGGCTGCCCAAGTTGCTGCTGCCGTTTCCCGGCAGCGGTCACCCGTTGCTCATAGGGCGCGATCCCGCCAGCGGTCTGCGGCTGACCCACGAGACGGTCTCCCGGGTGCACGCCGAACTGCGCCACCAGGGCGGCATGTGGGTGCTGCGGGACCTCGGCTCGACCAACGGCACGACCGTCAACGGGCGGCGCGTGGTCGGCGCGGCCGTCGTGCGCGAGGGCGACCAGGTCGGCTTCGGGCAGGTGGCGTTCCGGCTCTCCGCGAACTGAGCCGCACCGCCGCCACTGGCCCCGGCTCATCCGGTACGGCGGGTCAAGTCCTTTTTCGGACGCTGGTGTTGACGTATCCGACAAGTCATGACTGACTGTGTGTACGCCATGCACATGTGGTGAAGCGTCGGCGCCGCACTGTGGAGGTGTGCCCTGCCGCCACTCCCGTGCTATCCGTCCGTGGACGAGCTGGGCGCGCACGCCGCCGCACTCGTCGCCCGCCGGCCCCGGGACGCCCGGCTGCGCCGCGTCGGCACCTCCCGCGGTGGCCTGCCCCTGTGGCTGCTCTCCGTCGGCCACGGCAGCCGCCAGGCCCTCGTGGTCGCCGGACCGCACGCCAACGAGCCCGTGGGCGGCGCCACCGCACTGAGGCTGGCCGAACGCGTGCTCGCCGGCCGCGGCCGCGGCGTGGACGCCGACGTCACCTGGAACCTGCTGCTGTGCCTCGACCCCGACGGCTCACGGCGCAACGAGGGCTGGCTCAAGGGCCCTTACACCCTCGGCCACTACTTCCGGGACTTCTTCCGGCCCGGGTTCCTGGAGCAGCCGGAGTGGCTGCCCGACGGCGCCGCGGCCGCCGCGCTGCCGGAGACCCGGGCACTGCTCGAACTCCAGGACGAGCTGCGGCCCTTCGTCCAGTGCTCGCTGCACGGCGTCGACGTCGGCGGCGGCTTCGTCGAGGTGACCCGCGAACTGCCGGGCCTCGCACGGCGCGTAGGGCACGCCGCGGCCCGGCTCGGCGTCCCGCGCGAACTCGGCCCCTACGACCCCCTGTACTGGCCGCGTCTGGGGCCCGCCGTCTACCGGATCCCGCCGCCGCGCCGGGGTGGCCTGGCCGCCGCCATCACCGAGGCGGCCGTGGAGTCGACGTGGTTCCACCCGCAGCGGCACGGCACCGTGACCGCCGTCGTCGAGGCGCCCATGTGGGGTGTGGACGCCGTGTCCGACGGCTCGGCGCCCGCGGACCCGGACGGCGTGCTGCGCACCGTCAGCCGCGCCCTGCGCGAGGACATCCGGCTCATGGAACGGCTGCTGGAACGGGTCCGGCCGTACCTCGCCGACGTGCCGGACGCGGACCGGCTGCTCGCGCCGGTGGACGACTACCTCCTGGTCTGCCCCGGGCTCGCCGACGCGTGGGACCCCGACACCGACGACGGCACCCTGCGCCCGCTCCCACCGCTGACCAACGCCCACCTGGCCGCGCTGCGCATCGCGGGGCGGCGGCTGGCGCTGCGCACCGCCGGACTGCTGCACCGGCTCGTGCGCGGTGCCGGGCACGACCGGGCCGGCGTCCTGCCCGAACTGGACCGGTTCATCGAGCAGGGGTGCGCCGACTACCGCGACAACCTGCGGGCGCGCTGGATACCGGTCGGCCGGCAGGCCGAGTACCAGACGCGGGTGGTGCTGGCCGTGTGCGAACTCGCCGGGCGGCAGGCGCGCGTGCGCTCACGATCGGGTGAGCCGGGGTGGGGCATGCGGGCGGCCGTGCCGATACAGCGGGAATGACCCACCTCACCAAGGCGGCCACGACCTGCCTGCGCCGCGCCCTGACGGCGGCGGCCGCACTCCTGCTCGCCGGTGCCGCTCCGGCCACGGCCGCCCACCGGCCCACCGGCCAGTCCGACTGGCTCTACGTCACGGTCACCCACGGCGACGAGCACTCCGGTCACGTCCGCGGCGCCCTGCTCCTGTGCGACCCGCCCCGGGGCCACGCCCACGCGGCCGCCGCCTGCACCCAGCTCCGCTCGTCCGGCGGCGACATCCACGGCATCCCCCACCGGGACGTCCTCTGCCCGATGATCTACGCCCCGGTAACGGCCCACGCCCGCGGCCAGTGGCACGGCCGAACGATCCACTACACGGAGACCTTCTCCAACACCTGCCGACTGAACGCCCGCACGGGCGCCGTCTTCGCCATGGACAACTGAGTTCCGACGCACGGCGGTTGGAACGTCCACCGCGCACCCGGCACGCGCGTGCCCAGGACGGGCCTCCGGGGGTGTGCCGCTGTCGTACGTGCGGCGCGGTGGCGGGCGCCCGTCGGATGTGTGGGTCAGGTGGCCGGGGTACGGGCCTGGTGGGCTGTGGTGACGACTGTGCGGCTCTGGTGTTCCACCTGGTGTTCCAGGGGGACCCAGCGGGCGTGGAAGCGGTGGGCGAAGGACTCGCTCCAGGCGGTCACGAGCTGCTCCAGGTCCGGGGCGGCGCGGTCGTCGGTCTCGCGCAGGGTCCGCAGGAGCATCGCCGCTGCCCGCAGCGGCAGGCGGCGCCCGAACGCGTCCACGCTGCCGACGTACGCCATCGTGGTGTCCGCGGGCGGGGTGTGGATCCAGTCCGCGGCCAGTCCCGGCACCAGGCTCAGCCCCCACTTCGCCGCCCGCAGCAGCGGCCCGTCCGCCCCGCGCAGGCGCGGCAGCGCGTCGGTGAGGACCAGCTCCACCTCCCGCGCGTCCCGCAGCAGCCGGTGCGCGAGCCGCCGTATCGCCGCCGCCGGGGCGGGATGCGGCGCGGGGTCGTCCACCAGGTCGCTCGCCCACATCGGCACCTCCACGACCGCGGTCATGCCGCCGTACCGGTGCGGGCGGAACCAGGTGCTGTGCCGCGCGTCGTCCGGCATGCTCGGATACGCCGGGTCCGCGTCGCGCCCCGGCATCACCCGCACCCCGGGCCCCGAGACCGGCCAGCCCGCCGCGTCCGAGGCGCCCGTCTCCACCGGGATGTGCAGCCGTGCCGCCGACTTGCCGAACGGCTCGGCGAGTCCGGGCACGTCCCGGGTCAACTGCACCCAGCTGCCGCCCAGTTCGGTGCCGTGCAGCGTCACCTGGAGGTAGGGCCGCAGCTCGTCGATCACCCCGGTCAGCGCCCGCGTCTCCGGCGGCAGCCGGTCGGGCGGCAGCACGGAGGGCGACCACTCCGGCTGCTCGGGCCCGGCGGGCCGGAAGAACCCGAGATGGTAGTCGAGCAGGCTGCGCGGGGCCGGAGTGACGTGCAGACTCGCCCCGTCCGGGTCCGCGCACAGCAGGAAGTGCCAGGAGGTGTCCGCCCGCAACCGCTCCTCGCGCAGCACGCGGCGGGCGACGGCGAGGAGGGTGGAGCCGCCGGTGGGCTCGTTCGCGTGGGCGCCGGCGACCACCAGCACCGCCCGCCGGGCGTGCCCGACGGACAGCAGGTGCAGCGGTCGTCCCGCGCGGGAGTGGCCGACCTGCCTCAGTACACACCGGTCCGGCCGGTACGCGGCCAGCGCACGGGCGGAGGCGACCAGTTCGGGAACACTGGGGTAGCGCAACTCCGGCAGGAGACTCACCCCCGACCTGTCCTCCCGGCTTCGCATTCCGCAGTACCCCACGGACGCCGGATCCTGTCAAGCGTGCTCCAGCAGCGCCACCGGCAGCCGCTCGAAGAGTTCCGCCACGCGCACGTGCCCCTCGAACTCCCGCCCGGGGGCCAGCGCGTCGGTCCACCGGCCCGGCGGCAGGGGCAGCCGGGTGTCCCGCCAGCCGCCCGCCTCCGCCAGCCGCAGCGACAGCCGGGTCACGGCCGTGACCACCTCACCGGAGCGCTCGAACGCCGCACAGTGGGCCGCCGCCGGCCCCTCGGCGAGCAGCGGGATGTACGTCGCCGCCGGGCCGAAGACCTCCGGCCGGCGGGCGCGCAGCCGAAGAGCCGCCACCGTCACCGCGCCCTTGTCGCCCGCGTCGGCGGGCGGGAACCGCACCGGGCGCCGGTTGTCCGGGTCGACGAGGGCCCGGTACTCGGCCTCCGTGCCCTGGTACACGTCGGGCACACCAGGCATCGTCAGGTGCGTCAGGGCCGTACCCAGGACGTTCGCCCGGATGTGCGGTTCGAGCGCGGTGCGCAGGGCGGTCACCGGCCCCGCCTGAGCCCCGCACGGCCCCTCGTCGACGAACCGCGCCACCGCCTCCTCGTAGGCGGGCTGCTGCTCGGTCCAGGTCGTGTGGAGGCCCGCCTCCCGCGCGTGCTTCAGCAGCGCCTGCCGCACGCGTTCCCCGTCGGCGGGGCCGAGGCCGAACACCGTCTGCCAGGCCGCCCACGCCAGTTGACGGTCCGGCAGGCCCTCCCCGTCGCCGGTCACCTCGTCCAGCAGGTCCGCCCAGACGTGCGGGCACTCGGTGAGCACGGCCAGCGCCGCCCGTACGTCGGCGCTGCGCTTGGTGTCGTGCGTGGAGACCACGGTCCCGGTGACCGGCCAGTCGCGCTGCACCCGGGCGCAGTACGCGTGGAAGTCCTCCGGGGACACCGCCGGGTGACCGGGCTCGCCGCCCACCTCGTTGGCCGACAGCAGCGGCACGTACCGGTAATAGGCGGTGTCCTCGACGGACTTGGCGCGCAACGCGGAGGCGGCCTGCGCGAACCGGGTGCGGAACTCCTCGGCGCCGGGGCCGGATCCGGCCCGCCCGACGACCAGGTCGCGCACCACGTCGACGGCCTCGCCCTCCTCCGGCACCACGAAGGCGAGCCGGGCCTCCTCGGCGGCCTGCTCGGTGACCACGGACGCCGGGTCCACGGAGGTGTAGGGCCGGTAGACGTGGAGGCGGACCAGAAGCTCCCGCAGCGCGGTGCGCAGCGCCCAGGGAGCGCGGTCGCGCAGCGCCGGGTCCGGTGAGGTGGCGCACACCCGGTTCGCCACCAGGGTCAGCCGCTCCGTCTCGGCGGCCAGCTCGTGCGTGATCACCGTGTACGCCGCCCGTCGTACCGTCGCCTCCCAGTCCCCGCCGCTGTCGTCGCGCGGAGCGGCGAACCGCCGGTAGCGCCCGGCCAGCTCGGCCGCTCCGGCCGGGTCGGTGAACAGGCCGTCGACGTGCCGCAGGGCGTCGTAGCCGGTGGTGCCCGCGACCGGCCAGGAGGCCGGCAGGCGCTCGCCGTCGGAGAGGATCTTCTCGACGACCGTCCAGCGCCCGCCGGTCGCCTCGTGCAGCCGCCGGAGGTAGGCGTCGGGGTCGGCGAGCCCGTCCGGGTGGTCGACGCGCAGTCCGTCGACCACCCCCTCCGCCAGCAGCTGGAGGATCTTGGCGTGGGTCGCGCGGAACACCTCCGGGTCCTCCACCCGCACCCCGATCAGCTCCGAGATGCTGAAGAAGCGCCGGTAGTTCAGTTCCGTACGGGCCAGTCGCCACCACACCGGCCGATACCACTGCGCGTCCAGCAGTTCGGGCAGCGGCAGCCTCCCGGTGCCCTCGCGCAGCGGGAAGGCGTGGTCGTGGTAGCGCAGGACGTCGCCGTCCGCCTTCAGCTCGCCGGCCTCCCGGCCGACCGGACGGCCGAGCACGGGCAGCAGCACCTTGCCGCCCTGGGCCTCCCAGTCGATGTCGAACCAGCGCGCGTACGGCGACGCGGGGCCCTCCCGCAGCACCTCCCACAGGGCGTGGTTGTACCGCGGGGCCATGGCCATGTGGTTCGGCACGATGTCCACGACCAGGCCGAGTCCGTGCTCCCGCGCGGTGCGTGCCAGCGCCCGCAGGCCCTCCTCACCGCCGAGCTCGTCGCGCACCCGTGTGGGGTCCACGACGTCGTAGCCGTGCGCGGAGCCGGGCACGGACTGGAGGACGGGGGACAGGTGCAGGTGCGAGACGCCGAGCGAGGCCAGGTACGGCACGGCCCGCTCCGCGGCCGCGAACGGGAACTCGGGCTGGAGCTGGAGCCGGTAGGTGGCCGTGGGCACGACGGGCTCGGGACGCTCGGGTGTCTCGGATGTCATGGAGAGCTACGTACCCGCCCGGCCGCCTTTGGTGTCACCCGGCCGCCATGTGCCCCGGGCCCCACGCGAGCGGGTGAGCGCCCTCGCCCGGACGAACGCCTGCCCTCACCAGGGTGGGGAGCCTGTCGTCGCCCGGGTGAGGGGCGCCACGTCGGCTTCCGGGCCGGGGCCACGCCGGCTTCCGGGCCGGGGGTGTCACGTCGGCTTCCTGTCCGGGAGGGTGGGCGCTTCACGGGCGTCTCGCGCTGCCTGGGAGTGCTGCGCCGGGCTTCCGGCTCGGGGAGGGCTGCGTCGGCTTCCGGGCCGGGAGGGCGGGCGCTGCACCGGGCACCTCGTCCGGCCCGGGGCCCGGTCTGGGGGGCGTTGAGCCGGCGTCCGCCCGGGGGAGCGTTGAGCCGGCTTCCGGCCCGGGGAACGCCACGCCGGCTCTCCGCCCGGGAGAGCGGGCGCTGCACCGGCGCCTCTCCCCGGCAGGGAGTGCCACCCCGGCT
>NZ_JBSFJL010000011.1:29172-62090 GCF_053598035.1 Streptomyces sp. NPDC001204
TTCCGCCCCGGGGAGTGCCACCCCGGCTTCCGCCCCGGGGAGTGCCACCCCGGCTTCCGCCCCGGGGAGTGCCACCCCGGCTTCCGCCCCGGGGAGTGCCACCCCGGCTTCCGCCCCGGGGAGCGACACCCCGGTTTCCGGCCCTGGGAGCGCTAAGCCGGGCGTCGCAGTACCGTCAGGCTGCGGTCCGTCAGGGTGAGCCGGTCCCCGGCCCGCACCTTGGGGCCGGTGCCCGGCGGGACCGGGTCCGTGCGCGCGGTGTCCACCACCACCTGCCACTGGCGCCCGTGATCGACCGGCACGGCGAATTCGAGCGGCTTCGGCGCGGCGTTGAACAGCAGCAGGAAGGAGTCGTCGGCGATTCGCTCCCCGCGTGTGCCGGGCTCCGAGATCGCGTTGCCGTTGAGGAAGACGGTCAGCGCGGAGGCCCGCGCCGAGTCCCAGTCCTGCTGGGTCATCTCCCGGCCCTCGGGGGTGAACCAGGCGATGTCGGACAGCTCGTCGTGCGTGCCCTCCACCGGCCGCCCGTGGAAGAAGCGGCGCCGCCGGAAGACCGGGTGGTCCCTGCGCAGCCCCGCCATCGCCCGGACGAAGTCCAGCAGTTCGCCGTCCTGCTCGCCGGGCTCCGGCCAGCGCACCCAGGACAGCTCGTTGTCCTGGCAGTAGGCGTTGTTGTTGCCCCGCTGGGTGCGCGCGAACTCGTCACCGTGGCTGATCATGGGCACGCCCTGGGACAGCATCAGCGTCGCGACGAAGTTCCGCGCCTGCCGGGCCCGCAGTTCGAGCACCCGGGGGTCGTCGCTCTCGCCCTCGGTGCCGCAGTTCCAGGACCGGTTGTGGCTCTCGCCGTCCCGGTTGTCCTCGCCGTTGGCCTCGTTGTGCTTGTTGTTGTACGAGACCAGGTCCTGCAGAGTGAAACCGTCGTGGCAGGTGACGAAGTTGATCGAGGCCAGCGGGCGGCGGCCGTCGTCCTGGTAGAGGTCGGAGGAGCCGGTCAGCCGGGAGGCGAACTCGGCGAGCGCCCGCGGTTCGCCGCGCCACAGGTCCCGCACGGTGTCGCGGTACTTGCCGTTCCACTCGGTCCACAGCGGCGGGAAGTTCCCCACCTGGTAGCCGCCCTCGCCGACGTCCCAGGGCTCGGCGATCAGCTTCACCTGGGAGACCACCGGGTCCTGCTGCACCAGGTCGAAGAACGACGACAGCCGGTCCACCTCGTGGAACTGCCGCGCCAGGGTGGCCGCCAGGTCGAAGCGGAAGCCGTCGACGTGCATCTCGGTGACCCAGTACCGCAGCGAGTCCATGATCAGCTGGAGCACGTGCGGGGACCGCATGAGCAGGGAGTTCCCGGTGCCCGTGGTGTCCATGTAGTAGCGCGGGTCGTCGGTGAGCCGGTAGTAGCGCGGGTTGTCGATGCCTTTGAAGGACAGCGTCGGGCCCAGGTGGTTGCCCTCGGCGGTGTGGTTGTAGACGACGTCGAGGATGACCTCGATCCCGGCCTCGTGTAGCGCCCGGACCGCCGACTTGAACTCCAGCACCTGCTGGCCGCGGTCGCCCCAGGAGGCGTAGGCGTTGTGCGGGGCGAAGAAGCCGATCGTGTTGTAGCCCCAGTAGTTGTTGAGGCCCAGGTCGACCAGGCGGTGATCGTTCACGAACTGGTGAACGGGCATCAGCTCAAGGGCCGTGACGCCGAGTTCGGTCAGATGGTCGATGACCGCCGGGTGGGCGAGACCCGCGTAGGTGCCGCGCAATTCCTCGGGCAGCCCCGGGTGCCGCATGGTGAGGCCCTTGACATGGGCCTCGTAGATCACCGTCTCGTGGTAGCCGCGGCGCGGCAGCCGGTCGTCGCCCCAGTCGAAGTACGGGTTGACCACGACGGACGTCATGGTGTGCGGCGCGGAGTCCAGGTCGTTGCGCCGCCCGGGGTCGTCGAAGTGGTAGCCGTACACCTCCTCGCCCCACCGGATCGAGCCGCTGATCGCACGCGCGTACGGGTCGAGCAGCAGCTTCGCCGAGTTGCAGAG
This sequence comes from Streptomyces sp. NPDC001204, assembly GCF_053598035.1. Lineage (NCBI taxonomy): Bacteria > Bacillati > Actinomycetota > Actinomycetes > Kitasatosporales > Streptomycetaceae > Streptomyces > Streptomyces sp. NPDC001204. Next base: position 31,194 of record NZ_JBSFJL010000011.1, read on the forward strand.
CAGTCCGCGCTCCGGGGCGTACGGACCGTGCACCCGGAACCCGTACCGCTGTCCCGGCATGACGCCGGGCACGTACGCGTGCCGGACGAAGGCGTCGCTCTCCCGTAGTTCCACCGCCGTCTCCGAGCCGTCGTCGTGCAGCAGACACAGCTCCACTCGGTCCGCGGCCTCCGTGAAGACCGCGAAGTTGGTGCCGGCGCCGTCGTACGTGGCGCCGAGTGGGTACGCCTCTCCAGGCCAGACCTGCATGGACACGACTCTTTCAGGTGTGCGGCGCCGCGGGTGGCGCCTTGACTCCGAGTCTCCACGAAAGTCGGGGATGCGCCTATGACGCACGTCCGTGTGCCGAACCGGTGGATTGACCACTCCCCTTCCTGGAGGAGCGGGGACTCCTGCCTCGGGCCGCCTCCTGGAGCAGCGCTCCAGGAGGTCCGCGCCCTCGACACCAGCCGGGTCCGGACCTGCCCCGGACGGGTATCACGCGGGCGGAGTCCGTTCTTCCGATGCGATCACCCCGATCGGCGGATGCCGGTACACGCGTTCGCTTTCGTCCGGCTCCGCCGGGCAGGCCGCCGGGGCGTTCCGCGCGCCGGAACCCGGATGCGGCAGCACTCCGCTCCGCTGCCGCAGGACGCGATTCCTGCCCGGCGTGCCCGTGGGTCAACGGGCTGACCGGCCCTCACCCGGCGGGGTGGCGGGCACGGGGAGTACGGCGCCGCCCGGGACGCGGACGGCGGCCGGTGCCGGTCACCGGCTATGAATCAGCTCACTCGGCAGGCCCCGCCCCGTCGGAACGGGCAAATAGCGTGCGGAAGTTGAGAAAGGAGCTGTGCATCCGGCTGCGTCGCGCGCCGCTCCCGGAGTACCCTTCCTTGATCGTTGGGACGGGGAGTGCCCGGGGGAGCGGAAGGCGGTGCACGGGTGGGCTCGGGAGGCCTGGAGCTGCCCCCTGGTGACGAGGGTCACGAGGGGCACTCCGCAGACGTCCCGTCCGGTGCGGTGTCCCTCGCCCGGCCGATGGACGCGGGTGCCATCGGGCCGGAGCTGGACTGGGACGCGGGCGCCTGGCGCGAGGTGCGCACGCGCGCCCAGCGGGCCGGCCGCGCCTACATCTGGCTGAACCTCGTCGAACAGCGGCTGCGCGCCGTCGTGGCCGCCGTGCTGCGCCCCGTCTACGAGCCCGTCCACGGCGACGACTGGGTGGTGGCCGCCGCCGGACCGGCCGGTCAGGAGTGGGTGCAGCGGGCCGTCGCGGTACGCGAAGTCAGCCGCCGCAAGGGCTACTTGCTCGACCCGGCCGACGACAACGTGATCAGTTTCCTCACCCTGCCGCAGCTGCGTGAGCTGGTGGTGCAGCACTGGCCGTGCTTCGCGCCCTACATAGACGAGCGCCGGGACGTCGAACTCGCCCTGGACGAGCTGGAGGTGGCCCGCAACGTCGTCTCCCGCAACCGGGCCCTGTCCGGGACGGTGCTCAGCCAGGCCGAGCGGGCCTCCGCGCGGCTGCTCGACATCCTCGGCACCGGCGGTGACGTGCCCTCCGCCCGGCGGCTGCCGGTCGACGCGGTCGAGGACCTCGTCGGCGACCGGTACGCGGACGTGGTCGCGGTGCACCCCGACCGGGTACGGCTGCTGCGCCAGTTCCCGGCCGAGGACATCTTCGGCGGCGCCCGCCGCCTGGACGTCATCGGCATCGGTCTCAACCTGCTCGTGCAGAACTTCTCCGGCCGCCGCCTGGTGCGGCTCGCCGAGTCCGGCTGCCGGGTGCGGCTGCTGTTCCTGAACCCGGCCTCCAGCGCGGTGAAGCGGCGCGAGCGCGAACTCGGGCTCAAGCGCGGGGAGCTGAGCCGCTCGGTGGAGATGAACATCCTCCACATGCGCCGGGTGCGCGGCCGGCTGCGCGACCCTGGCGCCTTCGAGATCCAGGTCTACGACGAGACCCCCCGCGTCACCGCCTACCTGGTCGACGGCGACGGCTCGGACGGCATCGCGGTCGTGCAGTCCTATCTGCGGCGCAGCCGTGGCATGGAGGCCCCCGTCTTCGTCCTGCGGAACGGGAACAAGGTGGTCAAACCCGGCGAGATCGACGAGGGCGGGCTCTTCTCCGCCTATCGCGAGGAGTTCGAGCTGATGTGGGTGGATTCGCGCCCGGTGTCCTGAAACGCCCTCAGCCCCTGGGCGGAAAGCGGAACGTGGTCCTCGGATTGTCAGTGGCGCGTGCGATCGTGGAGGCCACTGGGGGAACGCACCACCGAGAAGGGGGGGCCGCCATGGGCTGGCACCGGGAGCTGCTGATCGGCTTCGACCTGGAGACGACCGGGACGGATCCGCGCGAGGCGCGCATCGTCACCGGGGCCGTGATCGAGGTCAGGGGAGGGGAACCGGCGGGTCGCCGGGAGTGGCTGGCGGATCCCGGCGTGGAGATCCCGGCGGACGCGGTGGCGGTGCACGGGATCAGCAACGAACGCGCGGCCGCCGAGGGCGAGCCGGCCGACCGGGTCGCGGACGCCATCGCGGACGCCCTGACCGGTTACTGGAAGACGGGCGTGCCGGTCGTGGCGTACAACGCGGCCTTCGACCTGACCCTGCTCTCCGCCGAACTGCGCCGGTACGGACTGCCGTCCCTGAGCGACCGCCTGGGCGGAGCGGAGCCGGGGCCGGTCGTCGACCCGTACACCATCGACCGCTGGGCCGACCGGTACCGCCGGGGCAAGCGCACCCTGGAGGCGGTCTGCGCGGAGTACGGCGTCGTCCTGGACGCCGCCCACGACGCCTCGGCCGACGCCCTCGCGGCGGCCCGGCTGGCCGCCGCGATAGCCGGCCGCCACTCCAAGGTCGCGGCCCTCGGCCCGGCGGAGCTGCACCGCCGCCAGATCGAGTGGCACGCCGCCTGGGCGGCGGACTTCCAGGACTTCCTGCGCCGCAAGGGCGACCCGGACGCGGTGATCGACGGCGCATGGCCACTGCGGCATCCGGCGGACGAGACGGTCTGAGCCCGGGGTACCGGGGAGACGGTCCGGGCGACCGGCTTGGCGGTTCGGTCGCGCTCGTGGTGCCCGCGGGCCGGTTCCACTCGCTGCGGCCGGCTTGCCGGTCCGGTCACGGTCGCCGGGGGCGCGTTCCGGGTGACCGCCTCGCCGGTTCGGTCGCGCTCGTGGTGCCCGTAGACCGGTTCCCGTTCGTCCCGCGCCGCAAGGGCGACCCGGAGGCGTTGGTTGACCGCGCCTGGCCGCTGCGGCAGCCGGCGGGTGCGACGGTCTGAGCCCGGGGCGCCGGGAGCGCGGTCCGGGTGACCGGCTCGCCGGTTCGGTCACGGGTGCCGGCGTGCCGGGGTGCGGTCCCGGCGACCGGCTTGCCGGTTCGGTCGTGCTCGTCGTTCCCGCGGGCCGGCTCTCGCTCGTCCCGGGTCGGCGGCTGTTGCCGTGCCGGTGACCGGTCCCGGGGCGGAAGGGTCAGAACGGGTACCAGCGCACGGTGGGGTCGCCGTCCCGCAGGGACGCCACCCGGCGCTCGAACTCGGCCAGTGCCTTGGGGTTGCTGGGGGCGTGCTGGGCGACCCAGGCGCAGCTGGCCGTCTCGCGGGCGCCGCGCAGCACCGGGCAGCCCTCCCACTCGCGTACGTCCCAGCCGTACGTCCCGGTGAAGGCGTCGTACGCCTCGGCGGGCAGGCCGTAGCGGTCCCGGGACAGGGCCATGACCACCAGGTCGTGCTCGCGCAGGTCGGAGGAGAAGGTCTCCAGGTCGACCAGGACCGGCCCGTCCGGACCGATGTGCACATTGCGTGGCAGCGCGTCGCCGTGGATCGGGCCCGGCGGCAGCTGCGGGACGAGCGCGGCGGCGGCCGCCGCGAAGCCGTCGCGGCGCTCCCGCAGATAGGCCGCGTCGGCCGGGTCGACCGAGTCGCCCGCGAGCCGCAGCCAGCGCTCCACGCCGCCGAGCAGCTCGCGGCGCGGCAGCTCGAAGCCGGGGGCGGGCAGGGCGTGGACCAGGCGCAGCAGTTCGGCGAGGTCCCGCGGCTCGGCGGGCCGCACCGGATCGGGCAGCCGGTGCCACACGGTCACCGGATGCCCCTCGGCGAGGATCGCCTCCGCGGCGGCGGCCCGCACCGCGGGGACACCGGCCTCGGCCAGCCACAGCGCGATCCGCAGCTCGCGCCGCGCCCGGTCCCACAGCTCGGCGTCCCGGCCCACCTTGACGACGAGGTCCCCGGCGGCGAACACCGCGTTCTCGCCCAGGGCGAGCAGCCGCGCGTCACGTGCCGGACCGGGCAACACCCCCGTCCCGGCCAGTACCTCCCGAGCCCGCGCCTCGTCCATCGTCCGCCTCCGAGTCCTCGTCCGGGCACCGGCAACCGCGCCGTAGCCCCGCCCTTTTCGCCGGGTCAGTGTCGCATCCGCACAGGTCGGGACCGGTGTCCGGTGTCCCGGACGGGGCGATCCGTCCGCAGGCGCCGAAACCGCGTTGCACGAGACGTATCGTCTCGCCTAGGGTCCGGGGCATGCCCACTCGCACCCACATCGCCATGTTCTCCGTCGCCGCCCACGGACACGTGAACCCGAGCCTCGAAGTGATCCGGGAACTCGTCGCACGCGGACACCGGGTGACGTACGCCATCCCGCCCGTCTTCGCGGACAAGGTCGCCGAGACCGGCGCGGAGGTGAAGCCCTGGAACTCCACGCTGCCCTCGCCCGACGACGACCCCTCCGCCTGGGGAAGCACCCTGCTCGACAACGTCGAGCCGTTCCTGAACGACGCGATCCAGGCCCTGCCCCAGCTGATCGAGGCCTATCGGGGCGACGAGCCGGACCTCGTCCTGCACGACATCACCTCCTACCCGGCCCGCGTCCTCGCCCACCGCTGGGGCGTGCCCGCGATCTCCCTCTCGCCGAACCTCGTGGCCTGGGAGGGCTACGAGGAGGAGGTCGCCGAACCGATGTGGGCCGAGCCCCGGAAGACCGAGCGGGGCCGGGCCTACTACGCCCGCTTCGAGGCGTGGCTCGCGGAGAACGGGATCACCCAGCACCCGGACCCGTTCGCCGGCCGCCCCGACCGCTCGATCGTCCTGATCCCCCGCGCGCTGCAACCGCACGCCGACCGGGTCGACGAGAAGGTCCACAGCTTCGTCGGCGCCTGCCAGGGCGACCGCTCGGCGCAGGGCGGCTGGGAGCGGCCCGCCGGGGCCGAGAAAGTGGTGCTCGTCTCGCTCGGCTCCTCCTTCACCAAACAGCCCGCCTTCTACCGCGAGTGCGTCAGGGCCTTCGGCGAGCTGCCGGGCTGGCACACGGTGCTCCAGGTCGGCAAGCACGTGCGTCAGGACGAACTCGGCGACGTTCCCGCGAACGTCGAGGTGCGGTCCTGGGTACCGCAGTTGGCGATCCTGCGCCAGGCCGACCTGTTCGTCACGCACGCCGGGGCCGGGGGCAGCCAGGAGGGCCTGGCCACCGGGACGCCGATGATCGCCGTACCGCAGGCCGTCGACCAGTTCGGCAACGCGGACATGCTCCAGGGCCTCGGCGTGGCCCGCCGCCTCGACACGGAGGAGGCGACCGCCGAGACCCTGCGCGCCACCGCCCTCGCCCTCGTCGGCGACCCCGAGGTGGCGCGGCGGCTGAAGGACGTCCGGGCCGCCATGGCCCAGGAAGGCGGCACCCGGCGGGCGGCCGACCTCATCGAGGCCGAACTGCCCGCCGGGAGAACCGGGAGAAGGTGACAAGCGCCGCCCGCTGAGGCTCACACCCCCAGTGGTTCGCCCTTGGCCGGAGCGGGAGGGGCGGGCGGGGCCGCGACCGCCTCCGGGGTCTCGTCGTGGGTGAGGTCCGGCAGGCGGTGCAGCCACTTGGGCAGGTACCAGTTGCGTTCGCCCAGCAGGGACATCACCGCGGGCAGCAGCACACCGCGGATGACCGTCGCGTCGATGAGCACCGCGGCCGCCAGGCCCACGCCCATCTGCTTCATCGACTGCATGGACAGCGTCCCGAAGATCGCGAACACGGCGACCATGATGACCGCGGCGCTGGTGACGACACCCGCCGTGGTGACCACGCCGTGCTGGATGGCGTCCTTCGTGCTCCGGCCGCGCAGCCGCGCCTCGCGGATCCGGGAGACCACGAAGACGTGGTAGTCCATCGACAGGCCGAACAGGATCACGAACAGGAACAGCGGCAGCCAGGTGACGATCGCGCCGACGCCGTGGGCGCCCACCAGGGACGCGCCCCAGCCGTGCTGGAAGACCGCGACGAGGATGCCGTAGGCGGCGCCCACGGACAGCAGGTTCAGCACGATCGAGGTGATCGCGACGGTCAGCGAGCGGAACGACAGCAGCATCAGCAGGAAGGCGAAGACCACGACGAAGACGAAGACCGGCACGACGGAGCCGACGAGCTGGGCGTTGAAGTCGTGCGAGCCGGCGACCTGGCCGGTGATCGGCGCCTGGAGGCCGTCGACCTTGCCCAGCGTGGCGGGCCGCACCTCGTCACGCAGCTTCTCCAGGCTCCTGCCCGCCTTGTCGAGGTCCGAGCCGCCGACCAGCGGGACGGAGACGAGGGCGACGTTCCGGTCCTCGTGCAGCCTGATGTCGACCGGGCCGCGCGAGGCGCCCGAGGCGATGGCCCGCTCCTTGAACGCGGTCAACGCCTGCCGCACTTCGGGGGCGTTGACGTTCTCGGCCTTCACGACCACCTGGGCGGGCTGGGAGCCGCCGGGGAAGGCCTCGTTGAGCCGCTTGTAGGTCTGCACGATGGGCAGCGAGTCGCCGAACTCCTGGTCCAGCGTGAGCTGCGAGGTCTTCATGCCCAGTGCCGGAGCCGCGACGGCGAGCAGCGCGCCCGCGGCCACCGCGGCCGACACCACGGGCCGGGCCAGCACACGCCGCAGCACGGCCGTCCAGAACCTGCTCTCCCCGTTGCCGCGCCGGTCGCGCCGCAGGAACGGCAGGCGCCCCTTCTCGACGCGCTCGCCCAGCAGCGACAGCAGCGCCGGCAGCACGGTCACCGAGCCCACCATGGCGACGGCGACCACCATCAGCGAGGCCAGGCCCATCGCCTCGAACTCGGCGACCCCGGTGAACAGCATGCCCGCCATCGCCACGCACACCGTGACGCCGGAGACGATGATCGCGCGCCCGCTGGTCGCGGCGGCGATGCGCAGCGCGGTCCCCGCGTCCCGCCCGGCCTCCCGCTCCTCGCGCTCGCGGCGCAGGTAGAACAGGCAGTAGTCGACGCCGACCGCCATGCCGACCAGCAGCATCACGGAGTTGGCGGTGTCGCTCATCGGCTGGAGGTGGCTGACGATGCCCATCAGGCCCATCGTCGCCATGATCGCGGTGATCGCCAGCGCCACCGGAAGCAGCGCGGCCACCAGCGCGCCGAAGGCGATCAGCAGAATGCCGAGGGCCACGGGCACGGCGGAGAACTCGGCCTGCTTGAAGTCGTCCCCGAAGGCGTCGGAGTACTGCTTCTGCATGCTGGCGCCGCCGATCTCCTCGATCAGCAGCGAGGAGTGGTCCTTCTGGACGTTCGCCACGGCCTGGAGCACCGGCTCCACCCGCTTGCCCGCGGTGTCCGCCTCGCCGCGCAGCGCGAACTGCACCAGCGCGCTGCGGCCGTCCCCGGAGATGGTCTTCGTGTCGTACGGCGAGGTCACGTCCGTGACCAGGCCGGTTCCCTCGACGGCCGTGATCACGTCGCCGACGGCGGCCCGGAAGCCGGCGTCCGTGGCCCTGCCGGAGCCGTCCTTCGCCTGGATCAGGACGGTCTCGCTCGCCGGTTCCTTGATCCCCGCGTCCTCGATGATCTTCGCCGCGGTGTGCGTCTCGCCCTTGAGCTGGTCGCTCTCCTTGACGTCCAGCCGGCCGGCCGCCGTACCGAGCCCCATCGCCAGGACGACGAACAGCACCCAGACACCGACGGCAGCCCATCGATGCCGGGCGCTCCAGCCGCCGGCCCGCGCGGCGAGGCCCCGCACCCGTGTCTCTCCGTTCACCATGACGGGCTTGCCCCTTCGTGAAAGGCCCTGCGGACCTCGTGCGCGGCGACGGCCCCCTGCCGTCGCCCTCCGCATCGAAGGTAGGGGCGGGGGGATGCCCCGCTCGTCGTGCTGACCGGTGAAGTGCGCCCGCCGGGGCTCCTCCTGCCGGACCCCGCTTCCTCCGCACTGGGGAGTACGCCGACCCCCTACACCTATCCCGGCTTCTCGGGGGCGCGGATCAGGGTGCCCGTTCCGCCGGCCGCTCTATCGTGGGCGGATGACGACGTACGCCGCGCTGCTGCGCGGAATCAACGTGGGCGCCAAGAAGGTCCCGATGGCCGAGCTGCGCACCCTGGTGGCGGAGCTCGGCCACACCCGCGTGCGCACACATCTCCAGAGCGGCCAGGCCGTCTTCGCCGCCGGTCACGGCGACGAGGAATCGCTGGCCGCGGAGTTCACGGCGGCGCTGGAGAAGCGGTTCGGCTTCCCGGTGGACGTGATCGTGCGCGACCACGCCTATCTGCGGGCGGTCGCCGAGGCCTGCCCGTTCCCGGCCGCGGAACTGGAGGGCCGGCAGCTGCACGTGACCTATTTCTCCGCGCCCGTCGAGGCGGAGCGCTACGCGGAGATCGACCGGGACGCCTACCTGCCCGAGGAGTTCCGCCTCGGCGACCGGGCCCTGTACCTGTACGCGCCGGACGGGCTCGGCCGCTCCAAGCTCGCCGAGCACCTGTCCAGAAAGCGGCTGAACAAGGACCTGATCGCCACCAGCCGGAACTGGAACACGGTGCTCAAACTCGTCGAGCTGACCGCCCCGGACGCCTGACCCGGGCGGACGCGATCGACGCGATCGGGTGGGGCGCGCTCACCCGAGAGCGGCCAGCAGGGACAGCTCGGCGGCGCGGAGGGACACGCCGCCCGCGTCCAGGTTCTCCTCCAGGTGCGCGAGCGTGCCCGTGCCCGGTGTCGGGCAGAGCACGGGGGAGCGGTGCAGCAGCCACGCCAGGGCCACCTGCCCCGGTGTGGCGCCGTGCGCGGCGGCGACCCGGGCGCACTCCGGGTGCCCGGTCAGCGTGCCGTTGCCCAGCGGGAACCACGGCAGGAACGCGATCCCGCGCTCCTCGCACAGCTCCAGCAGCGGCTCGGACGCGCGGTCGAGGAGGTTGTAGCGGTTCTGGACGGAGGCGATGGGGGTCGACTCCAGTGCCGCGGCGAGCTGTTCGGCGGAGACGGTGTCCAGGCCGATGTGGCGGATCTTGCCCTCCTCGCGCAACTCGTCGAGCGCGCCGAGCTGTTCGGCCATCGGCACGGCGGGGTCGAGCCGGTGCAGCTGGTACAGGTCGATGCGCTCCAGCCGCAGCCGGCGCAGGCTCGCCTCGCACATCGCCCGCAGTGCTTCCGGCCGCCCGTCGATGTGCCAGGCGCTGTCGCTGGTGCGGACCACCCCGCCCTTGGTGGCGATCACCAGGTCCTCGGGATAGGGGTGCAGGGCCTCGGCCACCAGTTCCTCGGCGACGCACGGCCCGTAGTTGTCCGCGGTGTCGATCAGGGTCGCCCCGCGCTCGACCGCCCGCCGCAGCACGGCCACCGCGTCCCGGGAGTCGCCGCGCGGGCCCCAGTAGCCGGGCCCGGTGAGCTGCGCGGTGCCGTAGCCGAGGCGCCGTACGGGCAGGTCGCCGCCGAGCGTGAACATCTCCGGGGTCACAGGGTCTCCTCGGTCGTCCGGTGAAGCGTGCGGATGGCTGTGGGAGGCTCGTCCCATGCGCTACATCATCATCGGGGCAGGGGCGGTCGGCGGCGCCATCGGGGGGCGGCTGGCTCAGAGCGGGCGCGAGGTCGTGCTGGTCGCGCGCGGAGCGCACCTCGTGGCGCTGCGGGAGGGCGGGCTGCGGCTGACGGTGCCGGAGGGCGAGCTGACGTACCGGCTGCCCGCCGTGGACGGGCCCGAGGCGCTCGGCGAACTGCGCGCCGACGACGTGCTCGTGCTTGCCGTCAAGACGCAGGACACCGAGGCGGCGCTGGCGGTCTGGGGCCCGGCGCCGGTCGCGGGCGGCGGTACGGCCGAGCGGACGCTGCCGCTGCTGTGCGCGCAGAACGGGGTGGAGGGGCAGCGGCTCGCCCTGCGCCGCTTCCGGCACGTGTACGGCGTCTGCGTCTGGCTGCCCGCGACCCACGTCGAACCCGGTGCCGTCTCGGCCGCCGGCACTCCGCTCACCGGCCTGCTGCACCTGGGCCGTTACCCGCGCGGCACCGACGACACCCTGCGGCGGATCTCCGCCGACCTGGAGTCGGCGCGCTTCGAGGCGCCGGTCGTGCCGGACGTGAGCCGCTGGCAGTACGCCAAGCTGCTCGGCAACCTCGCCAACGCGATCGAGGCGGTCAGCGGCCCGCTGGACAGCGAGGAGGCGCGGGCGCTGTACGCGAGGGTGCGCGCCGAGGGCGAGGCGGTGCTCGCCGCCGCCGGCATCCCGTGGGCGAGTACGGAGGAGCAGAAGAAGGTCCGCGGCGACAAGATCACCCTGGTGCCGCTGCCCGGCGCCCCGCGTGGCGGCGGCTCCTCCTGGCAGTCCCTCGTGCGCGGTACCGGGTCCATCGAGGCCGACCACCTCAACGGGGAGATCGTGCTCCTGGGCCGGTTGCACGGCGTTCCGGCACCGCTGAACGAACTGCTCCAGCACCTGGCCGGCACGTTCGCGCGAGAGCGCCGGGCGCCCGGCTCGCTGCCGCCGGCGGAACTGGTGCGGCTGGCTGACGCGGTGGAATCGGCGGACCAAAGGGGGTGGGCGGCCCAGGCGGACGCGCTGGACCAGGTGGACCCGGCGGGCCGGGTGGCCCACGAAAAGACCTCCTGATTGGACCGCGATCCTGTGCCAATCGCCCGCTAGCGTCGACGGCATGACCACTGACTCGCCGACCCGCGTCGACTTCTTCTTCGACCCCGCCTGCCCCTTCGCCTGGATCACCTCCCGCTGGCTGCTGGAGGTGGAACGCGAGCGTCCGCTCGACCTCGGGTTCCGCGTCATGAGCCTGTACCTGCACAACACCGGCAACGAACTGCCCGACTGGTACCGGGAACTGGTCGACAGGTCGATCGGCCCGGTACGTGTCGCGGTGGCCGCCGCCGAGCGGCACGGCGAGAAGGTGCTGCGGGACCTGTACACCGCGTTCGGCGTCCGTATCCACGAGCGCGGGGAGGAGGACTTCGACTCCGTGGTCGCGGCGTCCCTGGCCGAACTCGGACTCGACCAGGACCTCGCGGCGGCCGCCCACGACCCGTCCTACGACGAGGCGGTACGGCGCAGTCATGAGGCGGGCGCCGAGCCGGACACGGGCGTGTATGTGGGTACGCCCACCATTCATGTCGACGGAACGGTGTGGTTCGGCCCGGTGCTGCGGGCCATCCCGCGCGGGGCCGAGGCGGCCGAACTGTTCGACGCCTTCCGGGTCCTGGCGACCCGGCCGGACTTCTTCGAGCTCAAGCGGACCCGCACCGGATCACTCCGCTTCGACTGAGCCGCGACCGACCCGGCCGCGCGCCGGCCGCGCGTCCCTCGGCGCACGGCTTGGGCTGGAAGATCCACATCCGGATCCCCGCCCGTCGTACGGCAGTGACACTTGCGCACCACCGCACGCTGAACTGAACGACACCACCGCTCGCCGGTCAACGGCGGCCGGTGGTCGGACCGTCCGCGGACCGGCACCACGGGGGAGTGCCGGGCCGCGGCCGGATCGGGCGCCCGCCCGTCAGGCCCCCAGGGCCGCTGACAGCGGCCGCCGGGCGGCGTCGTAGCGCTCCAGCAGGACCCGGGCCACCTCCGGCGCCGGGCCGAGCACCCCGGCCAGCACGTCGGCCCCGGCCTCGGCCGCGCCCCGAGCGATACGGTCCGGCAGGAAACCCGGTGCCAGCACGTACGGCGCGACCGCGACCTTGGCGCAGCCCAGTTCCCGCAGTTCCCGCACCGCGTCCTCGGTGCGGGGCAGGGATGCGGAGGCGAACGCAGGCCGCACGGCGCACCAGCCGGTGTGCCGCCACTCCCGCGCGATTTCTGCGATCACTGCGATCGCCTCCGGGTCGGAGGACCCCGCCGAGGCCAGCACGACCCCGGTCGAGGACTTGTCGGCGGGGTCGAGACCCGCCTCGTACAGACGGCGTTCCAGGGCGTCCGTCAGCAGCGGTGAGGGGCCGAGGACCTCCGCCTGCCGGATCCGCAGCCGCGACGGCGCCCGGCGCAGCACCGAGGGGATGTCCGCCTTGGCGTGGAAGGCGCGGGTCAGCAGCAGCGGCAGCGCCACGACGTCCCGCACCCCGTCGGCCGCCAGGGACTCCAGCACGCCCGGCACGGACGGAATGTTGAAGTCCAGGAAGCCCGTCTCCACGCGCAGCCCGGGGCGCAGCGCCCGGACCCGGCGGACCAGGGCGTGCACGGTCGCGGCATGGCGCGGATCGCGGCTGCCGTGGGCGACGACGAGGAGAACAGGCTGGGAGATCATGGGCGTTCAGCTCTTCACGAGAAGACCGCGGCTGCGCAGTACCCACCGCTCCAGCGGACTGAAGATCAGCAGGTCGATGGCGATGCCGACGAACAGGATCAGGATGATGGCCTCGAACACCATGGCCATGGAGCTGGCGTTGCGGCCGTTCTCCAGCAGCGCGCCCAGGCCGATGCCCAGGTCCGGCGAGGAGGCGATGATCTCCGCCGCCATCAGCGAGCGCCAGGAGAACGCCCAGCCCTGCTTCAGACCGGCCAGATAGCCCGGCAGCGCGGCCGGCAGGACGATGTGCCAGGCGCCCCGGACACCCGTCGCGCCCATCGTGCGGCCCGCCCGCAGGAACAGCGGCGGCACCTGGTCGATGCCGGACACCAGGCCGTTGGCGATGGACGGGACCGCGCCGAGCAGGATCACCGCGTACATCATCGAGTTGTCCAGGCCCAGCCAGATCACCGCCGGCGGCACCCACGCCACCGACGGCAGCGACTGGAGACCGGACAGGATCGGGCCGATGGCCGCCCGCACGAACTTCACCCGGGCCACCAGCAGGCCCAGCGGGGTGCCGATCGCCAGCGCCAACAGGAAGCCCAGCAGACCGCGCGAGACGGACGTCCAGATGAAGCCGAGCAGCTTGCCCTGCAGCCAGGCGTCCTTGAACTCGCCGCCCACGTCGGCGGGAGAGGGCAGCCTGCTCGGGTCGTCGACCACCTTGAGGGAGATCAGCGCCTGCCAGACCACCAGGACCACCGCGATCGCCACGACGGGTGGCAGGACCTTGTTGACCAGGGTCTGGCGCAGCGGCGTACGGCCGGCCGCCGTGGTCTCCAGGGCGTCGAGACCGGCCTCCACGTCGGCCAGTTCGCCGCCCCGCGCCGTCTTCGTCTCAGTGCTGGCCATGTCGGCGGATCTCCCCACGCAGGACTTCGGTGATCTCCAGGGACAGTTCCGCCACCGGCGCGTCCTCGATGCGGCGCGGCTGCGGGATGTCCACCGTCCACTCGCGGGCCACCCGGCCCGGACGGGAGGACAGCAGCACCACGCGCTGGGCCAGCCGCACCGCCTCGCGCACGTTGTGCGTGACGAACAGCACCGACACCCCGGTCTGCTGCCAGATCCGGGTCAGCTCGTCGTGCAGGACGTCCCGCGTGATGGCGTCCAGCGCCGCGAACGGCTCGTCCATCAGAAGCAGGTTGCTCTCCTGGGCCAGCGCGCGGGCCATCGCCACGCGCTGGCGCATCCCGCCGGACAGTTCGTGGACGCGCTTGCCGTACGCGCCCTTCAGCCGGACGAGTTCGAGCAGCTCCTCGGCCCGGCCGCGCCGCTCCGGCTTCGCCACCCCCCGCAGCCTGAGGGCGAGTTCGATGTTCTTGCCCGCGGTCAGCCAGGGGAAGAGGGCGTGCTCCTGGAACATCAGGGCGGGGCGGCCGTCCGTCGTGATGGACCCGGCGGTCGGCCGGTCCAGCCCCGCCACCAGGTTCAGCAGGGTGGACTTGCCGCAGCCCGAGGCCCCCAGGAGGGTGACGAACTCGCCCGGGGCGACATCGAGGCTGATGCCGTCCAGGACGAGCTGCTGCCCGCCCGGTGCCGCGAAGGACTTCGAGACGTTCTCGAGGCGGGCCGCGTGCTCTACGGTCTCGGCGGCCCTGGCAAGGGTCGTGGCCATGGTCGTCACCTCCTGGGAACTCTTCGGCTACGGGCTTTACTCGGCGCCGAGACCGGCGTCGCTGACGGTCGGCTCGCCCGCGGCCTTCAGGACCTTGTTCAGCGGGGCGAGGTCGTAGATGCCGGCCAGCTTCGGGCTCTGCAGCAGGCCCGCCTTGACCGCGTGTCGCGCCTGGGCGTCGAGGGTCGAGGCCAGCGGGTCGTCGGTGATCCGGATGGACTTCCAGGCCGGGTCCAGGACGTTCTCCGGCAGTTCCTTGCCGGAGTCGATCCCCAGCTGCTTGTTCGCCGCGGCCTTCGCCTCGTCCGGGTTGGCGTTGATCCACTTGTTGGTGTCCACGGAGGCCTTCAGTACCGCCTCGACGGCCTTCGGGTGCTCCTTGAGGAACTTCTGCGACACGATGATGTTCGTGATCACGAACTTCTTGTCGGGCCACAGCGACGCCTCGTCCAGCAGCACCTTCGCACCCTCGGCGACCAGCTTGGACGCGGTCGGCTCCGGCACCCAGGCGCCGTCGATGGAGCCGGACTTGTAGGCGTCCGGGGTGATCTTGTTGTCGGTGCGGACCACGGAGACGTCGCCCTTGCCGCTCTGCGCGTCGACCTTCCAGCCCTGTTCCGCGATCCAGTTGAGGAACGCCACGTCCTGCGTGTTGCCCAGCTGCGGAGTCGCGATCTTCTTGCCCTTGACGTCCTTCAGGGACTTGATCTTCGCCGGGTCGACCACGAGCTTGACCCCGCCGGAGGCCGAACCGCCGATGATGCGCAGGCTCTTGCCGTCCGACTTGGTGTAGCCGTTGATCGCCGGGGACGGGCCGATCCAGCCGATGTCGATGGAGCCGGAGTTGAGGGCCTCGATCTCGGACGGCCCGGCGTTGAAGACCGACGGCTTGACGACCGTCGCGCCCAACTCCTTCTGGAAGAAGCCCTTCTGCACCCCGACCAGCGCGGTCGCGTGCGTCAGATTGCCGAAGTAGCCGATCCTGACCGAGTCGAGACCGTCGGTCTTCTCGGCCCCGGCGGCCACCTTCTGCTCGGCGCCGTCGTCGTCGGCCTGGGAGCCGTAGCCGCAGGCGGCGAGCGCGAGGAGGGGCAGGGCGGCGACCACGGCGAGGCCGCGGCGCAGTACGGGCCCGGGGGAGCCCCCGGTCGGGCGGTTGCGGAACGGGGCAAGGTTGGCTGGCACGGGAGGCTGTCCTCTCGCAGGCCCGGCGGTCACGCCCGTCAGGTCGTGGCCGGGAGGTCGGCAGGTCTTCGTCTACGCGGGGGGTGGGGGGTGAGGGCGCGCGGGCAGTGCGCGTACGTCAGCGCACACATCGGGCCACTCCGCCCTGTCCGCTGCCGAGGACGCCGCTGCCGACGCGGCCGCCCTCCTTGGCGAACGTCGAGTAGAAGTCGGGGGAGTTCATGGTCAGAAGTCCCAGCCGTCCTCGTCCGCCGCGTCCTTGACCGGTACCGGCGAGGCGAACGACTCGCCGACCATGCCCGCGGTGAGCGTGGTGCCGTCGGAGGGGTCGATCAGGATGAACGAGCCGGTGCGCCGCGAGTCGGCGTAGGAGTCGACCGGCAGCGGCTCGGCGGTGCGGATCTTCACCCGGCCGATGTCGTTGGCGACGAGCAGCCCGGGGTGCGGGTGCAGGGACAGGTCGTCCAGGGTGAGCCGGGACGGGATGTCCTTGACGATCGCCTTGACCGTGCGGGTGCCGTGCTTGAGCAGCACCCGGTGGCCGACGGTCAGCGGCTGGTCGGCGACGTGGCAGACGGTCGCCTCCACGTCCTGGGTGGTGGCGGGCGCGTCATTGCTCGGCACTATCAGGTCGCCGCGCGAGACGTCGATGTCGTCCTGGAGCAGGACCGTCACCGACTGCGTCGTCCAGGCCACGTCGACCGGCTCACCGAGCAGGTCGATGCCGGAGATCCGGGTGGTGCGGCCGGACGGCAGCACCGTGACCTCGTCGCCGACCCGGAAGCTGCCGGCGGCGATCTGGCCGGCGTAGCCGCGGTAGTCGGGGTGCTCGGCGGTCTGCGGCCGGATCACGTACTGCACGGGCAGCCGCGCGTGGCAGTGCGCCAGGTCGTGGCTGACCGGGACCGTCTCCAGGTGCTCCAGGACGGTCGGGCCGCCGTACCAGTCCATGGTGGAGGACGGCTCCACCACGTTGTCGCCGACCAGCGCCGAGATCGGGACGGCGGTCACCTCCGGGACGCCCAGTTCGGTGGCGTACGCCGTGAACTCCTCGGCGATCGCGGCGAACACGGACTCCCGGTAGTCGACCAGGTCCATCTTGTTCACGGCCAGGACCACGTGCGGCACGCGCAGCAGCGCGGCGATCGCCGCGTGCCGGCGGGTCTGCTCCACCACGCCGTTGCGGGCGTCCACCAGGATCACCGTCAGTTCGGCGGTGGACGCGCCGGTGACCATGTTCCGCGTGTACTGCACATGGCCCGGGGTGTCCGCGAGGATGAACCGGCGGCGCGGGGTGGCGAAGTAGCGGTAGGCCACGTCGATGGTGATGCCCTGCTCGCGCTCGGCGCGCAGCCCGTCCGTCAGCAGCGCGAGGTCGGGGGCCTGCTGGCCGCGGCTCGCGGAGGCACGCTCCACGGCCTCCAGTTGGTCGGCGAGGACCGACTTGGAGTCGTGGAGCAGCCGGCCCACCAGGGTGGACTTGCCGTCGTCGACGGAGCCGGCGGTGGCGAACCGCAGCAGGGTCGTGGCCGCCAGGTCCGTGGTCGTGGTCGTGGTCATCTCTAGAAGTACCCCTCGCGCTTGCGGTCTTCCATCGCGGCCTCGGACAGCTTGTCGTCGGCCCGGGTGGCGCCGCGCTCGGTGAGGCGCGAGGCGGCGATCTCGGTGATCACCTTCTCGATGGTGTCGGCGTCGGAGTCCACGGCGCCGGTGCACGACATGTCGCCGACGGTGCGGTAGCGCACGAGCCGCTTCTCCACGGCCTCGTCGTCCTTGGGGCCGCCCCAGTCGCCGGCGGTCAGCCACATGCCGTCGCGCCGGAAGACCTCGCGCGTGTGGGCGTAGTAGATCCCGGGCAGCTCGATGCCCTCTCGGGCGATGTACTGCCACACGTCCAGCTCGGTCCAGTTGGACAGCGGGAACACCCGGACGTGCTCGCCGGGCGCGTGCCGGCCGTTGTAGAGGTTCCACAGCTCGGGCCGCTGACGGCGCGGGTCCCACTGGGAGAACTCGTCCCGCAGCGAGAACACCCGCTCCTTGGCGCGGGCCTTCTCCTCGTCGCGGCGGCCGCCGCCGAAGACCGCGTCGAACCGCTCGGACTGGATCTTCTCGGTCAGCGGGAGGGTCTGGAGCGGGTTGCGGGTGCCGTCCGGGCGCTCCTTGAGGACGCCACGGTCGATGTAGTCCTGCACGGAGGCGACGTGCAGCCGCAGGCCGTGCCCGGCCACCGTGCGGTCGCGGTAGTCGAGGACCTCGGGGAAGTTGTGCCCGGTGTCCACGTGCAGCAGCGAGAAGGGGACCGCGGCGGGCCTGAACGCCTTCAGCGCCAGGTGCAGCATGACGATGGAGTCCTTGCCCCCGGAGAACAGGATCACCGGGTTCTCGAACTCGCCCGCCACCTCGCGGAAGATGTGCACCGCCTCGGATTCCAGCGCGTCCAGGTGGGAGAGGGCGTACGGACTGCCCGTCCCCTCGTCGCCCGCCTTGGTCTTGGCGACGGTCGTCATGCCAGTCCCCTCTCGCTGAGCAGCGTGTGCACGGAAGCCGCCGACTCCCGGACCGTCTGGTGCTGCGACTCGACGCGCAGGTCCGGCGACAGGGGCTCCTCGTACGGGTCGTCGACGCCCGTCAGTCCCGTCAGTTCGCCCGCGGCCTGCTTGGCGTACAGACCCTTCACATCGCGTACGGAGCACACCTCGACCGGGGTGGCGACGTGCACCTCCAGGTACGCCGTGCCGTTCTTCGCGTGCCACTCGCGCACCGCGTCGCGGCTGTCGGAGTACGGCGCGATCACCGGGACCAGCGCCTTGACGCCGTTGCGGGCGAGCAGTTCGGCGACGAAGCCGATGCGCCGCACGTTGGTGTGCCGGTCCGCGCGGCTGAAGCCGAGGCCCGCGGAGAGGAACTCGCGGATCTCGTCGCCGTCGAGCACCTCGACGCGATGGCCCTCCGCACGCAGCCGCCCGGCCAGTTCGTGCGCGATGGTGGTCTTGCCGGCGCTCGGCAGACCCGTGAGCCAGACGGTGGCTCCGGTCGTCACGTGTGTCTCCCTGTGTCTGGAAGGTGTCTGGAAGCGGTCGTGGACAGCACGGTCATGGGTCAGCCGTGCAGTCCGCACTCGGTCTTGGCGCTGCCGGCCCAGCGGCCGGCGCGCGCGTCCTCGCCCTCCAGCAGGCGCCGGGTGCAGGGCGCGCAGCCCACGGAGCCGTAGCCGTCCATCAGCAACGGGTTGGTCAGGACGCCGTGTTCGGCGACGTAGGCGTCCACGTCGTCCTGGGTCCAGCGGGCGATCGGGGAGACCTTGACCTTCCGCCGCTTCTCGTCCCAGCCGACGACCGGGGTGTTCGCCCGGGTCGGGGACTCGTCGCGGCGCAGTCCGGTCGCCCACGCCGTGTAGCCCTTCAGGCCCTCCTCCAGCGGCCGCACCTTGCGCAGCCGGCAGCACAGGTCCGGATCACGGTCGTGCAGCTTCGGGCCGTACTCGGCGTCCTGCTCGGCGACCGTCTGCTCCGGGGTGAGGGTGATGACGTGGACGTCCATCACGGCCTCGACCGCGTCGCGGGTGCCGATGGTCTCCGGGAAGTGGTAGCCGGTGTCGAGGAACACCACGTCCACGCCCGGCATCGCACGGGAGGCGAGGTGGGCGACCACCGCGTCCTCCATGGACGAGGTGACGCAGAACCGGCGGCCGAAGGTGCCGGTGGCCCACTGGAGGATCTCCAGCGCGGAGGCGTCCTCCAGGTCGCGGCCGGCCTGTTCGGCCAGCGCCTTCAACCCGGCTTCCACGCCTGCTTCCGGAGTCGTGGTCATATCCCCTCGTCCCCTTCGTGGCCGGTTCGCCCGACGCCCCGGGCGAGCAGCCCGAGGAACTTCAGCCGGAAGGCCCGGTTGCATCCCGCGCACTCCCAGGCGCCGTGGCCCTCCTCGTTGGGACGGAGGTCCTCCTCGCCGCAGTACGGGCAGTAGAAGGGGGCGGCCCGCTCGCTCATGACAGCTCCTCCTCGGACGCCCGCGCGGCCCAGGCGGCGAACCGCTCGCCGTCCTCGCGCCGCTCCTGGTAGCGGGTCAGGACCCGCTCGATGTAGTCGGGCAGCTCCCGCGCCGTCACCTTCAGCCCGCGCACCTTGCGGCCGAAGCCGGGCTCCAGGCCGAGCGCGCCGCCCAGGTGCACCTGGTAGCCCTCGACCTGCTCGCCCCGGTCGTCCACGACCAGTTGGCCCTTGAGGCCGATGTCCGCCACCTGGATGCGGGCGCAGGCGTTGGGGCAGCCGTTGAGGTTGATGGTGATCGGCTCGTCGAAGTCCGGCAGGCGGCGCTCCAGTTCGTCGATCAGCGTGGCGCCGCGCGCCTTGGTCTCGACGATGGCGAGCTTGCAGAACTCGATGCCGGTGCAGGCCATGGTGCCGCGCCGGAACGTGGACGGCCGGGCCGTGAGGTCCAGCGCCTCCAGACCGGCGACCAGCGAGTCGACCTGGTCCCCCTCGACGTCGAGAATGATCATCTTCTGCTCGACGGTGGTACGGACCCGTCCCGAGCCGTGCGCCTCGGCCAGTTCCGCGATCTTCGTCAGGGTGGCGCCGTCGACGCGGCCGACCCGCGGGGCGAAACCGACGTAGTGACGGCCGTCGTTCTGCCGGTGCACCCCGACGTGGTCGCGCCACCGCTGGACCGGCTCCTCGGGGGCGGGCCCGTCGACGAGCCCGCGCTTCAGGTACTCGTCCTCCAGTACCTGGCGGAACTTCTCCGCGCCCCAGTCGGCGACCAGGAACTTCAGCCGGGCCCGGTTGCGCAGCCGCCGGTAGCCGTAGTCACGGAAGATCGACAGGACGCCCTCGTAGACGTCCGGGACCTCCTCCAGCGGCACCCAGGCGCCCAGCCGCACGCCCAGCTTGGGGTTGGTGGACAGGCCGCCGCCGACCCACAGGTCGAAGCCGGGCCCGTGCTCGGGGTGGCGCACGCCCACGAACGCGACGTCGTTGATCTCGTGGACCACGTCGAGCAGCGGGGAGCCGGAGATGGCCGTCTTGAACTTCCGGGGGAGGTTCGAGTACGCCTTGTTGCCCAGGACGCGGCGCTGTATCTCCTCCAGCGCCGGGGTGGCGTCGACGATCTCGTCCTCGGCGATGCCGGCGACGGGGGAGCCGATCATCACGCGCGGGGTGTCGCCGCAGGCGGTGACCGTGGACAGGCCGACGGCCTCCAGGCGGTTCCAGATCTCCGGCACGTCCTCGATCCGGATCCAGTGGTACTGGATGTTCTGCCGGTCGGTGATGTCGGCGGTGCCTCGCGCGAACTCCTGCGAGACCTCGCCGATGACCCGCAGCTGCCGGGTGGTCAGCCGGCCGCCGTCGATGCGCACACGCATCATGAAGTAGCGGTCGTCCAGCTCCTCCGGCTCCAGGACCGCGGTCTTGCCGCCGTCGATGCCGGGCTTGCGCTGGGTGTACAGCCCCCACCAGCGCATCCGGCCGCGCAGGTCGTTGGGGTCGATCGAGTCGAAACCGCGCTTGGAGTAGATCGTCTCAATGCGTGTCCGCACATTGAGACCGTCGTCGTCCTTCTTGAACTGTTCGTTGCCGTTGAGCGGGGTCAGGTGCCCCACGGCCCACTGCCCCTCGCCGCGGTGACGGCTCACCTTGCGGCGGGGCGCGGTGGGGTTCTGCGGAGAGGCGGCCATGGTCGATACGTCCTTCGGGACAGCGGGAATGCGGCTCTTGCCTGCGCGGGCGCAGGGCGCATCGGCAGACGGGCAGGTGTGCGCGTCTGTGCGCAGGCGGGAAAAGCGGGGAAAACTGGAAAAACAGGAAAACCGGTGGACCCGGACCCGTGGCCGTCAGGCCACAGCGGGTGAGGTCAGCTCGCCGGACAGATGGCGCTGGACATGCGGCCGTGGTCGACGTGCCGTCGGCTCACCAAGGCGACTCCAGTTCCAGACATGGTGGAAAGCCTGGCATGGCGATCTGGACAGCGTCCAGCTTCGTCCGACATGCGGACACCCCTGTCCCGGGATTCGGGACAGGGGTGTCGTTCGGCGCGTCGGCCGCGATCGTGCGCGCACCCGCAGGTCAGGCCGGGTACGCCCCCGGCCAGGGGCCCGGAGTGGCCACCTCCGTCTCCTCCTCGACCTTGGTGTCGAAGAGCTTGAAGCCACGGCGCTGGTAGTTGTCCATCGCGAACTCGCCGTCCTTGCTGCACGTGTGCAGCCACACCCGCTTCGTCGGCGTCCGCCCGGGCCAGCGGTCGGCCAGGTCCCAGGCGCGGGCGGTGCCGCAGGACAGCAGGTGGCCGCCGATCCGCCGGCCGCGGAAGGCCTCGATCAGCCCGAAGTAGACGATCTCCACGACGCCCTCGTCCTGCGCCTCCAGCTCGACGTAACCCGCCGGAGTGCCGCGGTCGTACGCCACCCATGTCTCGACACCCGGACGCTCCAGGTACTCCCGCCACCGCGCGTACGTCCAGCCCAGCCGGTCCGTCCAGCGGATGTCGCCGCCGACCGAGGCGTACAGGAACCGGCTGAACTCGGGGGAGGGAACCTCGGACCGTACGACCCGTACGTCCCCCTCGGGCACGGCGGCCTGCAGGAGGTCGGTCGGGGAGGTCTGCTCCAGGGACCAGGTGGTCACGGCGATGCTCGTCATGCCGGTCAGGGAATCATCCGCGCCGGGCCCGTGTCGATCGGGAGTGCGGGGTCTCACCCGGGACGCGCCCGCCGGCCGGGCGTGGCTCCCGCGCGACGGCCCGGCCGCCGTTCCCGCTCGACGGCCTGGCCCGGCTCCGCTGGACGGCCTGGCGCAGCCCCCGTGCGACGGCCTCTAGCGCAGTTCCCGTTCGACCGAGGACAGCGGCAGCGCGAACAGCATCCGGCCCGACAGGGACCAGACGTCGCCGGTCTCCTGCCAGTAGGACAGGGAGCCGGTGCCGTCGCCCCAGCAGCGGTGGGTGTCCTCGGAGCCGCACTCGACGGCCTTCGCGCCGCGCCCGTCCTGCCGCCACAGCGTGCCGTGGGTGCCCTCGTCCGCGGGGCGGCCCAGGTACCAGTCCGGCGTCGCGGACGGGCCCGCACGGTGCGACAGGACGCCCCGGACGTCCTCCGCCTTCGTCCCGTAGGCCTCGTCCGAGGCCGCCGTGCCGCCGGAGTCGGTGGCCAGCAGGCCGGAGCGGAGGGGGTCCCGGCTGAAGGAGTAGCGCCACAGGCGCGTGTGGCGGCCGCCGTCCGTGGGCGCGGCCTGACTCGCGACCAGGCTGGCCGGCGCGGAACTGCGGTCCAGGGAGAGGCCGTCCGGGCAGGGCAGCGCGGACAGGTCCGCGCCGGCCGCCCGGACGCAGTTGCCGTCGGCCGGGCGGTAGGAGGCCACCGCGGGCAGCACCCACCGGTAGCCGTGCGCCGACCAGCCGCCCGGTACCCGGCCCACCTCCCGGCCGTCGACCGTGGCGCGGTGGATGCGGCGCAGGTCGTAGACGTACAACGCGTCGCGCTCGCCGCCGGAGGTGGTGACCAGCAGTTTGTCCCGGTACCAGACCATCCCCGACACGTGCGAGACGAGCCCGCGGAAGTCGCGTCCGCCGTCGACCGGGACGGTGAGCAGCGCCCAGGTGTAGGTGAGGTGACCGGGATCGTCGGCGTTGACGAAGGCCACCCGCGCCAGTCCGCGCCCGTCGTCGGTGTCGTGCGTCCAGCCGGAGAGGATCACCCGGTGGGCGCCCCACCGGCCGCTGTCCTCGGCGTCCCCGGAGGTGGTCACCGACTCCGGCCGCCACCGGCGGGTGGCGGAATCCGCGGCGTCCCAGCAGTACGCGCGCGTGGCCGCCGGCTCGACGGGCAGCGCCTCCTTCTCGTGGGCGCTGCACTCGTCCGCGTCGCGCAGCGAGCGGTCGGCGCCGCTGAGTACCGTGCCGACCCCGACTGGCCGGCCCATCGCCGCGGCGAGCCGGTCGAGGGACCGCTGCGGCACCGGCTGTTCGGTCAGCCGCAGCCGGGCGAGCTCGGCGGACGAGGTGAGTGGCTTCAGGGCCCCGGGGTCGTCGGCGACCGTGGCCTGCGAGGTGCTGATCATGGTGGCGGCAGCGGTCAGCGCGAGGCCGGCCCCGGCCAGGACCGCGCGCAGCGCCCTGCCCCGTCTGCGCCTGCGGTGTCTGCCGCGCTGCTTCATACAGCCCCCTTTTCAGGGCTCGGTCCGCCTCCGGGACGCCAGTTCCGCGCACACGGGCCAACTGCTTCGGGAGGTCCGAGCGTTGACCGAGTAGCGGCTGGGGCGACCCTGGGGCGATGCTACGGCAGTCGGGCCCGCGACAGGTCGAAGACCTTGCAATTATGCGGAAGATGCCACCCGGGGGCCGAACCCTTGACCTACTGGGGCCACCGGGGTCACCCTCCCGCGCCACTCACGGCACCGTGATGACACGCTCCCCTCGTACCGCCGGTGCCGCCGAGGGCGAGGAGGGAGTCCGGGTCGTCCGGGTCGCCCGGGTCGCCCGGGTCGCCCGGGTCGTCCGGGGTGTCAGGGAGGAGCAGTTCGACGTCGGTGCGCTCGCGGAAGCGGTAGGGGCGGTGCTCCAGGAACGGAGCCCGGACAGCGTCGTACCGCGACATCCCGGCGCGGACGGTCACCTTGCGGGCCGGTCGCCGAACACGGCCCCGGCCGGCTGCGAGGCGCTGCGGCCGGTGCGGTGCACGGCCAGCGGACAGGGCAATTCGGCGGGGCGCGGACTCAGTTCGTGGGTCCAGGAGCCCCTGCCGCCCAGGAGGGTCACCGGTCAGCGGCGCGGCCGGTCCCGGGTCCAGCACGAACCGGGCTCCGCCGTGTGCGGGGCCGGTCCCTCACGGGCCCGTGCCAACCAGCCGTCCACCGGCGGCTCCAGAGAGCACAGGCCGACCGCGGACGGCCACACGGGGTCCGCCGAGCGGGACTTGGACAGCGGGATCCGTGCCGCGTACGGCATTCCGGTCACCGCCGCCGCCGTCCGGCCCACGGCCGCGACCCGCACTCCCGCCGCCGCGACCGCGGAGGTTCCGCGTCCACCACCGCCCGGCCGTCCCGCCGAGCCGGCACCGGCGCCGCGCGACCGCCCTCAGCCGCTCCAGCGAGGCCGGATGCGGCTTCCTCAACCTCGCCTCGCCCGGTTCCGCCACCGAGCCGACCCGGACCGGCGTGCCCGATCACCGGGCCCGGTGCACCCGCGCGCGCTGGCCGGCGAGCGTTGCCGAGCGGGTCTCGCTGGGCACCAGTGCCGCCTGTGCCGGACCGACGGTGGCGACCTGCGCCACGTCCACCGGCCTCTTCGCCACTGAGTCCCCCCGTGAAAGGGGTCCGGGCAACCGGCTTCCCCGGGGCGTCCCGGCCCTGTGGGCGTGCACGGTCGGGCCCCTTCCGGCCGCCCCGTGCGCCGTGCTGCCCGGTCGTGCCGGAAGGACGCGGTCCGCTCACGCGGACGCGCAAGTTGCAACCCCTTGCAACCCTGGTGAAACAGGCTTGAGTTCATTGAAACTTGTCCAACGCCGCCGTGTGCGGCGTATACGGCCTGGAACGGGCCTGAAGTGCGGGGGTGGTGCCGTGTCGGCGCAGCACCACCCCCGCGTCAGTGCCCGGGGCGCGCCCGTTCCACCACCGCCGCCAGGTTCAGGGTGTGCGGCAGCGCCCCGAAGGCGGCGCCCCACTCGCCGCCCAGCCGCGAGGCGCAGAACGCGTCGGCGACGTCCGGCGGCGCGTACCGCACCAGCAGCGCCCCCTGGAGCACCAGCGCCAGCCGCTCGGTCAGCCGCCGGGCCCGGGCCTCGGCGCCCTCCAGATCGGCGAGTTCGGTGAGCAACTGCTTGATCGCCGTGTCGAGACGGTGGTCGGCGCCGCGCGCCAGGCCCACCTCCCGCAGATAGGCGTCGAGCGCCTGCGGCTCCCGCGTCAGCGCCCGCAGCACGTCCAGCGCCTGTACGTTCCCGGCGCCCTCCCAGATCGAGTTGAGCGGCGACTCGCGCACCAGGCGGGGCATCCCGGACTCCTCCACGTACCCGTTGCCGCCCAGGCACTCGGAGGCCTCCACCGTCAGCGGCGCGCACCGCTTGGTGACCCAGTACTTGGCGGCCGGCACCGCGATCCGCAGCAGCGCCCGCTCCTGCTCGCCCCCGTCGTCACAGGCGGCCGCCAGGCGCAGCGCGAGCGTCGTCGCCGCCTCCGACTCCAGCGCGAGGTCGGCCAGCACGTTGCGCATCAGCGGCTTGTCGACGAGCTTGCCGCCGAACGCCTCGCGGTGTCCGCAGTGGTGCACCGCCTGCGCCACCGCCTGCCGCATCAGCCCCGCCGACCCGAGCACGCAGTCCAGCCGGGTCGCCGCGACCATCTCGATGATGGTGCGCACCCCGCGCCCCTCCTCGCCGACCCGGCGCGCCCAGGTCCCGTCGAACTCGACCTCGGCGGAGGCGTTCGACCGGTTGCCCAGCTTGTCCTTGAGCCGCTGGATCAGGAACACGTTGCGCGTGCCGTCCGCCAGCACCCGCGGCACCAGGAAGCAGGTCAGCCCTCCCGGTGCCTGCGCCAGCACGAGGAACCCGTCCGACATCGGCGCCGAGCAGAACCACTTGTGCCCGGTCAGCTCGTAGGCGCCGTCCTCGGCGAGCGGCCTGGCCGCGGTGGTGCCCGCCCGTACGTCGCTGCCGCCCTGCTTCTCGGTCATCCCCATCCCGAACAGCGCCCCGGCCTTCAGGTGCGCGGGCCGCAGTTCGCGTTCGTAGACCACGGACGTCAGCCGCGGTTCCCACTCGGCGGACAGCTCCGGGTCGGTGCGCAGCGCGGGCACGGCCGCGTGGGTCATCGACAGCGGGCAGCAGGTGCCGGCCTCGACCTGCGTCCACACCAGGAAGGCGGCCGCCCGCCGCACATGCCCGGCCGGACGGTCCCAGGCCGCGGTCAGCCCGGCCGAGACGCCCTTGCCGAGGAGCCGGTGCCAGGCCGGGTGGAACTCGACCTCGTCGACGCGGTGGCCGTAGCGGTCGTGGGTGCGCAGCCTCGGCGGGTTCTCGTTGGCCTGCGCTCCCCATTCCTGCACCTGGGCGGAGCCGGCGGCCCGCCCGAGCGTCGTCAGCTCCGCGCGCACCTCGTCGAGCAGCCCCGCCTCCACATGCCGTCCGACCGCCTCGGCCAGGGCCTGATCGGCGGCGAAGACGTCGTATCCGACCAGCGGCGGCGGCTGGTTGGTCACGGTGTGCGTGCTGGGTGCCATACGACGGAACCTACCCCGCGGTACTGCGCTGGGCACCACACGGCCGCCCCGCGGCGGGCCCGCCGGACCCCGGCAGAGGCCCTGCCTGACGGCCGCCCCCGGCGGGTGAGGGGGAGCGGGGCCGACGGAGATACCTTTGGCTCGTGCAGCAGTCAGCCAGCGAAACCCCCGAAAGGCCCTCCGGCCGCCTCCACCGGGCACGAGCCCTCTACCGGAACGTATCCAAACGCAGGACCGCCTGGCTGCTGCTGAAGGACACCGTCAACTCGTGCATGGAGTACCGGATCCTGGGGCTGGCGGCCGAGGCGGCGTTCTTCTCCCTGCTGTCCGTGCCGCCGCTGCTGCTGAGCCTGATCGGACTGCTCTTCTACGTCGACTCCTGGACCGGCGCGCACACCATCGCCAGCCTGGAGCGCAACATCCTGGACGCCTCCCGCACGGTCCTGTCCGACCAGGGGGTCAAGGAGATCACCCAGCCGATCCTGCGGGACGTCATGAAGGGCGGCCGGCCCGACGTGATCTCCATCGGCTTCGTGTTCGCCCTGTGGTCGGGCTCGCGCGCGGTGAACGTCTTCATCGACACCATCACCGTCATGTACGGCCTCGACGGCGTGCGCGGCATCGTCAAGACCCGGCTGCTGGCCTTCGGTCTGTTCATCGTGGCCCTGCTGATCGGCTCCATCGCGCTGCCGCTGATGGTGGCGGGCCCGGACGCGGTGGTGCGGATCGTGCCGTGGTCGACGACGCTCGTCCAGATCCTGTACTGGCCGGTCGTGATCGTGCTGTCCGTCGTGTTCCTGACCACGCTGTACCACGTGTCCGTGCCGGTGCGCTCCGCGTGGATCGAGGACGTGCCCGGCGCCCTGGTCGCCCTGGCGATGTGGGTGGTGTGCAGCTTCCTGCTGCGCATCTACCTCACCAGCACCGTGGAGGGCCCGACCATCTACGGCTCACTCGCCGCGCCGGTCGCCGTGCTGCTGTGGATCGGTGTGTCCGCGTTCGCCGTGCTCGTCGGGGCGGCGGTCAACGCCGCCATCGACCGGGTCTGGCCGGCCGCCGCCACGGCCCTGGCGCGCGCCGCCAACGAGCGGGTGCGCGAGGCGCAGATCGCCGAGTACGTCGCCCGCGCCGCCGCGACCCGCGAGAACGAGCCCGACGACCCGGAGGACCCCGACATGCCCGCGGAGTTCCCCGAGCGGTGGTCGCGCTTCCTGCCCCCGGAGGACGTGACGGCACGGCTGCGGGCCCATGTGAAGACCACGCACACGCGGAGCCCGCACAAGGACGACCAGAACGGCTCGTCGAAAGGGTGACCGGCCCGACGGGCCGCCGCGCCGCCCGGCGCCTCACGGGGCCTTCCGCGTCCTCCCGGCGGGGCCCGGCGGCGGCGTAGGGTCGTCCGCCATGGACCGCCGACTCCTCGTCCACACCCGTACCGCCGACTACCGCCACGACTCCATCCCGGACGCCGTCGACGCGCTGCGCGCCCTCGACGGCTTCGAGGTCGAGCACACCGAGGACCCCGAGGCGCTCGCCCAGCCCCTGGAGCGGTACGCCGCCGTCGTCTTCCTCTCCACCAGCGGCGAGGTGCTCACCCCGGCCGGCCGGGAGCGCCTCGCCGCGTACGTCGAGCGGGGCGGGGGGTTCGTCGGCGTGCACGCGGCGGCCTGTACGGAGTACGACTGGCCGTACTACGGCGAACTGCTCGGCGCCCGGTTCGCCCGGCACCCGGAGTACCAGCCGGGCCGGGTCCTGGTCGAGGACCGCGGCCATCCGGCCACCCGGCACCTGCCCGCCGAGTGGGCCTTCACCGACGAGTGGTACGACTTCCGCACCAATCCGCGTGGCGCCGTACGGGTCCTGGCACGCGCCGACGAGTCGTCGTACCGCGGCGGGGGCATGGGCACCGACCACCCCCTGGTGTGGTGCCGTGAACAGGGCCGGGGCCGCGTCTTCTACACGGCGCTCGGCCATGCCTCCGAGGCCTACGCGGACCCGGACTTCCGGGCCCATCTGCGCGGCGGGATCGAGTGGGCGGCAGGGCCTGTCGCCCGGTGAGGTCCGGCCCGGGGCGCTACGGCCGCCGCCACCGTATTTCCTTGCTGGGACCGATCATTACCGGTATCGGTGGTATCCCGCCCATGACCACCACGTCCGCCCTCACGGAAGGAGACCTCCTGTGCTCGCCGACTTCCTTCCCCGCGTCGTCCCCCACCCCGTGGATGGCGATCGTGCCGCTGGTGGCGCTCGTCCCCGCCGTCCACTGCATGATCGACATCTCGCGGCACCCCGATACCAGGCAGCTCTCGCCCCTGGCATGGCTGGCCGTCCGCGCCTTCGGCAACGTGATCGGCCTGGTCGCCTGTCTCAGGTTCGGCCGCAGCGAGAACCGCTAGCTGGCTAGCGCTCCACCGGACTTCCACCGGACGGCGGGACCGGCACCCCGCGCCCGGAATACCGGAAGACGGCCGTGCGCTTCGGTGATACCCGTGTGAGACGCGGCGAAGGGTTGGTGGGCGCATGACGGCCGACAGATCGGACCCCGTGGTCACCACCCCCTACGGGGCGGTGCGAGGCAGACATGAGCACGGAGTGGCCGTGTTCCGCGGCGTCCCGTACGCCGCACCCCCCTTCGGCCCCCGGCGGTTCCGGCCGCCGGTGCCGCCCGAGCCCTGGGACGGTGTGCGCGACGCCGCCCTCTTCGGCCCGACCGCGCCGAAGCCTCCGTACTCCGAGGCCTTCGCCCGGTACCTGTCCGACCCGGTCGTCCCCGGCGACGACTGCCTCAACCTCAACGTGTGGACACCCGATCCGGACCCGGCAGCCCGGCTCCCCGTCATGGTCTGGCTGCACGGCGGCGCACTCACCCGCGGCTCCTCCGCCGTGCCCGTCTACGACGGGCGTGCCTTCGCCCGTGACGGCGTCGTCCTGGTGTCCGTGAACTACCGGCTCGGCGTGGAGGGCTACGGACTCTTCCCGGACGCCCCCGCCAACCCCGGCCTGCGCGACCAGCTCGCCGCCCTGCGCTGGGTCCACGAGGCGATCGGGGCCTTCGGCGGCGACCCGGACCGGATCACCCTGTGCGGCCAGTCGGCCGGAGCCATCAGCATCGGCGCCCTCATCGCCGCCCCGCAGGCCCAGGGCCTGTTCCGCCGCGCGGTCCTCCAGAGCGGGCCGCCGGAGGCCGCCGACCGCGGCAACGTACGGCGGATGGTGCGGCGCATGGCGACCCGGCTGAAGGTGCCCGCCACCGCGGAGGCGTTCGCCGCCGTCGACCGGGACCTGCTGCTGCGCACCCAGGCCGAGGTCGGCCGGCTCGGCGGTCCGGTCCTCGGCGGGCCCGCCTTCGGCATCGTCGTCGACGGCGACCTCGTCCCGCGTGACCCGCTCCAGGCCCTGGTGGAGGGCGACGCGGCGCGGGGAGCGGACCTCCTCATGGGCTGGACCCGCGACGAGTACCGGCTGTGGCTGGTCCCGGGCGGGCTGCTGGAGCGCGTCGACCGGCTCGGTGCCGTCGCGCTGGCCGCCGCCATGGCCCGCTGCCACTGCGGGCACGAGGTGGTCCGCGGCTACCGGGCGCTGAGCCCCGCGGCCGGCACCGCCGAGACCGTCGGGCAGCTGGTCACCGACCACCTGCTGCGCCGCCCGCTGCACCGGCTGGCCGACGCGCGTCCGGGCTCGTCGTACGTCTACGAGTTCGCCTGGCCCTCGCTGCTGCCGGACCTCGGTGCCTGCCACGCCCTGGAACTCGGCTTCGTCTTCGACACCGGCGACCTCTCGGACTCCCGCAGGCTGGCCGGGGAGGGCGCCCCGCAGGAGCTGGCCGACGCCATGCACGCGGCCTGGGTCCGCTTCGCCACCGACGGCGACCCCGGCTGGCGGTCCTGGGACGCCACCCACCCGGTACACGTCTTCGGTGACGGCCCGCCCCACACCGTCCACGGCCCACGCGACGCCGAACTCGCCCTCTGGACGGCCGCCCCCGAGCCGCCGCCCACCTTTGACGGCACCCGGGTCCGCGCAACGGAACTCCGCGCGGTGGTACGACGCCTGCGCCGCCCGGGGGGCGTGGGCGGCCGCTGACGATCCTTCGCCGGGGGAGGGAGCCACGGCCGGAACCGGGCGGGACCCGCGACGACCGGCCGGGGCGCCGACAGCAACCGGGCGAACTCCGTGTTCGCCCCGGGCTGCGCCCGCCAGAAGCCGCCGCCGAACTGACGGGTGTGGGACGGGGTGCGGGTTTTCTGTCCGGTGGTTCGCCCCGGGGCGCGGTGTTGCGGCCGCGCGGTCGGCGGCGCGCGGGCCGTCTCCGTGATCGCCCGGTTCCGTCCGGCGGGAGCCGCTGTCCGGTCGGCCGTCGGGAGGGGCGGCGGTGATGTGCG
>NZ_JBSFJL010000011.1:62188-97489 GCF_053598035.1 Streptomyces sp. NPDC001204
TCCGTGATCGCCCGGTTCCGTCCGGCGGGAGCCGCTGTCCGGTCGGCCGTCGGGAGGGGCGGCGGTGATGTGCGTGCCGGCTGGTGGCCGCCGGTCCTGTGAGGGTGCTGTGGGGCCGCTACCGGGTCGACAGCGCGCGGGCGATCTCCGCGACCGCCTCCGGGCCCACTCGGCAGCAGCCGCCGATCAGGCGGGCGCCGGCGGCGCGCCAGCGGTCCACCTGGGCCGGGGTGAAGGTGGAGCGGCCGGTCCAGGAGCGGGACCCGGCGTCCCAGGACTCGCCGCTGTTGGGGTAGACCACGACCGGTTTGCCGGTGACCCGGGCGGCCGTGCGCGCCGCGGCCGCCGCGTCGCCGGGCGCGCAGCAGTTCACGCCGACCGCGATCACCTCGTCCGCGTCGGCGGCCAGGGCGAACGCCTCCTCCAGCGGCTGCCCGGCGCGCGTGCGGTCACCGGCGACGGTGTACGAGAGCCAGGCCGGCACCCCCAGCCCGCGCACCGCCCGCAGCAGCGCCCGCGCCTCCTCCGCGTCGGGCACCGTCTCCAGCGCCAGCACGTCGGGCCGGGCGGCGGCCAGCACCTCCAGGCGGGGCCGGTGGAAACGCTCCAGCTCGTCGACGGTGAGCCCGTACCGGCCCCGGTACTCGGAACCGTCGGCGAGCATCGCCCCGTACGGCCCCGCCGACCCGGCCACCCACAACGGCCGTACCACCCCGAGCGCGCGCGCCCGCCGCGCCGCCTCCCGCGCCGACTCCACGCTCAGCCGCATGAGTCCGGCGGCCCGTTCCCGTCCGATCCCCCGCCGCGCGAACCCCTCGAAGGTGGCCTGGTAGCTCGCGGTGATCGCCACGCTCGCCCCCGCCTCGAAGTACGCCAGGTGCGCCTGAGTGACCGCCTCCGGCCGCTCGGCCAGCAGCCGCGCCGACCACAGCTCGTCACTCAGGTCGTACCCGGCCGACTCCAGCTGGTTGGACATACCGCCGTCGAGCACGACCGTCCCGCCGTCGAGCGCGTCGGCGAGGGCGGGGGATGTGACGCTGGGGATGACGCTGTCCATGGCACGACGCTAGCCGATCGGGCCCCGCAGAATTCCCCTGCACGGCCCCGGACGCCCTGACATCATCCCCGTATGACCTCCGCCATACGTCACGTCACGATCGACTGCGCCGACGCCCACGCCCTGGGCACCTTCTGGTCCAAGGTCCTGGACCTTCCGGTGCACGAGGACGACGAGCCGGGTGACGACGAGGCGTTGATCGAGGGCGCCGGCCTGCTCTTCGTCACGGTGCCGGACGCCAAGACCGTCAAGAACCGCGTACACCTGGACCTCCAGCCGCAGGACCGCACCCGCGACGAGGAGGTGGAGCGGCTGCTGGGCCTCGGCGCGACGCTGGTCGCCGACCGCCGCAACCCGGACGGCACGGGCTGGGCGGTGCTCGCCGACCCGGAGGGGAACGAGTTCTGCGTGGAGCGCGGCGCGGGGGAGCGGGCGGGCTGAGCGGAACGGTTCGGCCGGTACCGAAACAACCGGCCCCTAGCGTGGGCCGCATGAGCGAGACCGTCCACGAGACACCCGCCGCAGCCGTCACCTCCATGGTCGACCACGTGCTCGAACTGGCCGCCACCTGGACCGCCTGGGACGGCACGCCCGCCCACGTCGACGGCCGTGTGTACACCCCGCACAAGGCGATCCGCCGCGTCGCCGACCACATGATCGACCACTTGGCCGAAATGGAGGCGCGGCTGGCCGGAGAAGAGCCCCGGCCCGACCGCTGGCACGCCTCCGCGACCACGACCGAGTCCGACCACGCCCCCTTCACCCCCGAGGACCTCGACGAGACGCGCAGTCGTCTGACCCGACTGGCCCGGATCTGGGCCAACCGCCTGGACGCGCTCACCGACGAGCAGCTCGACCACTCGCCGGGCGAGGGCTGGAGCTTCCGCGAACTCGCCCGCCACCTCGCCGGATCCACGTACTACGCGGACGCCGTCGGAGACCTGTCATGACCGCCTTCGCCGACCTCCACCGGGCCGACGAGCCGCTGCTGCTGCCGAACGCCTGGGACCGGGCCTCCGCCCTGTTGCTCGCCGCCCGCGGATTCCCGGCCATCGGCACCACCAGCCTCGGCGTCGCCGCCTCCGCCGGACTGCCCGACGGCGCCGCCGCGACCCGCGAGCTCACCCTCCGCCTCGCACGCGTGCTCGGCTCGCAGCCCTTCCTGCTCTCCGTCGACGCGGAGGGCGGGTTCAGCGAAGACCCGGACGAGGTGGCCGAGTTCGCCCGGCGGCTGTGGGAGGCGGGGGCCCGCGGCATCAACCTGGAGGACGGGCTCGGGCCGCCCGGCCGGCACGCAGCGAAGATCACCGCGGTGAAGTCCGCCGCCCCCGGCCTGTTCGTCAACGCGCGCACGGACACGTACTGGCTGGGCGACGGAGACGTCACGCGGACACTGCGCCGACTCGACCTCTACCAACAGGCGGGCGCCGACGGGGTGTTCGTGCCCGGGCTGACCGAACCCGAGGCGATCGCCGCCCTCGTGGAGCATCTCGGCGCGCCCCTCAACATCCTCTACTCCCCGGCCGGCCCCGCCGTCCCCCACCTCGTCGACCTCGGCGTACGCCGGATCAGCCTCGGCTCCCTGCTGTACCGGGTGGCGCTGGGCGCCGCCGTGGAGGCGATGGCCGCCGTCGCGGACGGGCGCACTCCACGGGACGCCGCTCCCTCGTACGCGGAGGTGCAGGCGCTCAGCGCCCAGGAGGGGCCCGCGAGCGGAGTTCCCCGGCGCACATGAGAGGGCGCGCCGGCGGGATGCCGGCGCGCCCGGGTCAGGGACGGTGCGGGTGTCAGCTCGCGGTGCAGCTGATCGAACCGACCGGGAAGTTGTTGCCCGTGGATGTGGCGGTGAATCCGAAGAAGACACTGCCGTCAGGGGGTACGGTCCGGTTGTAGTCGGCGTTCTTGACCGTGATCGTGCCGTCCCCGGCTGTGGTCAGGTTGCCGTTCCAGGCGCTATTGATCTTGGTACCGGTGCCGGGCTTCCACGTCACCGTCCAGCCGTTCAGCGGTGCCGTGCCGTGGTTCATCACTTCCACGGAACCCTGGAAGCCGCCGCTCCAGGCGTTCTCCACGTTGTACACGGCCATGCAGGAGCCGGTCTGCGGACCGGAGGGCGTCGGGGTCGGGGTCGGGGTCGGAGTGGGAGTCGGGGTCGGAGTGGGCGTCGGGGTCGGGGTCGGGGTGGACGAGCCGGAGTTCCGGATGCCCGTCACCTCGCCGTGGCCGCCGTCGAAGGCGATGTCCGAGCAGGAGAAGAAGTTCTCCTGGCTGTCGGAGCGCACCCACTGGATGAAGAGCAGCGCGTTGCCCGAACGGCCGGAGGGCAGCGGGAGGTTCCAGTAGTAGTGCCCGCCGTCGGTGCCGGGCGACCCCACCTGCGGCGGGTTGCTGACGGTCTGGATCAGGTCCAGGTCGGCCCAGCGCAGCTGGGACGTGGGCGACCAGGAGGGC
This sequence comes from Streptomyces sp. NPDC001204, assembly GCF_053598035.1. Taxonomy (NCBI): domain Bacteria; kingdom Bacillati; phylum Actinomycetota; class Actinomycetes; order Kitasatosporales; family Streptomycetaceae; genus Streptomyces; species Streptomyces sp. NPDC001204. The sequence goes on from NZ_JBSFJL010000011.1 coordinate 65,697, forward strand.
TTGGTCAGGTAGACGCGGAAGTCACCCGGGTGGGCGGCCCAGTTGCTGTACTGGAGCTCCATCGTGGACCCGGAGGTCAGATGGGTCCTGGGCCAGTCGGCGCGGGCGGCGTTGTAGGCGGAGAAGTCGTACGGCGAGCGGTCGCCCGCGCTGCACAGGGTGCCGTCCGGCACGTAACCCTGGTTCCGGCCACCGGCGTTGGAGTCGAGCACCGCGAACCAGTTGTACAGGGGCGTGGCGCCGCTCTTGTTCATGGCGTCCCGGCACGCGGGGTTCGTCGGGTCGAGACTGCCGGTCGCCGTGCGGGCGTCCACGTAACACAGATACGTGCGCGAACCGGGCATCATCGCCACGCCGTGCGCCTCGGCGCGGCTCTGACCGAGAAGGGTCAGGCCCAGTGCCGCGAGGAGGGTGGCGAAGGCCGCCGCCACCGATAAGAGTCTGCTGCGTCGAGCCACGTTCGGTCCGTCCTTCCTTGTGGGGGTGGTGGTGCGTCTCAGGCGGTGTTGCAGGCAGTGCCGTTGAGGGTGAAGGCGTTCGGTGCGGCGAACGTGCCGCTGTAGGTGCCCTGGAAGCCGAACGTCTGGCTGCCGCCCGGCGCCATCTGCGTGTTGTGCGACAGGGCGGTCGCGGTGACGGCACCCGAGGACGGGTTCACCGTGGCGTTCCAGGCGCTGGTGACGCGCTGTCCGGAGGGCAGGGTGAAGCCGAGCTGCCAGCCGTCCACCGCCGTCGAACCGGTGTTGCGGACGGTGACGTCGGCGGTGAATCCGCCCTGCCAGACGTTCGTGGCGTACGTCACCGAGCAGGCGGTCTGGCCACCGGGGTTGCCGCCCCCGCCGCCACCGTTGCCTCCGCCGCCGTTGCCACCCGTGCGGATCTCCGACGAGAACGACGTCACGGCGAGCCCGGTACCGTTCTGCCAGGGCTCGAAGCCCGCCTGAACGCTCGTCAGGTACCAGTTGGTCTGGGCCAGTTGACGGGAGACCGCCTGCTGGACGAAGTCCATCACGTCGAAGTTCCAGCTGGTGATCGCCGAGGGGGCGACGAAGGACAGCACGTTGTTGGAGCCGTTGCTGCCGGACCACACCTGCCAGGACCGGCCGGCGACCGTGGCCGTGCCGGTCTGCGAACCCACCGGCTGGATCGGCCCGACCTTGTTGAACCAGACCATGATCTCGGTCCGGTTCACCCCGTCCTTGCGGGCCGTCGGGTCCAGCCAGATGTCGTAGGCGGCGTCGTAGACCGCGTCGCTGACATAGCTGTACGAGATGCTGGTGGGCGCGCTGGAGATGGTGTCCAGCCGGGCCGGGAGCGCCGTGCCCGGCGAGCAGTTGGTGTAGTGGCAGCCGTTGTAGACGGACGGGTACGACTTCGGAGCGCCGTTGGTGGCCGCCGAGCCGTCGGCCCGGTTGATCCGGAAGCCGGAGTCCGTGACGGTGATGCACTGGGCGGCGTCGGTGCCCCAGCGGTTGTTCTGGACGACGTAGCGGCCCTGGATCGTGGTCGTTCCGAAGGCGTCGCAGATCTGTGTGTCGGCGCGCGCCGCCGGAGCGGCCGCCAGGAAGGCGGCGATCAGGGCGAGAGCGGTGAGCAGCGCGCACAGTAAGCCGCGCGCGGGGTCGAGCCGATGGGGCAGCAGTCGCATAGGGGCCTCTTCGAGGGCGACGTCGGAGGGAGGAGTGCTCCCGGTTGCGCGTCCATGGGAGCGCTCCCATCATTTTGAATCGGACTATAGGAGCGATGCATGTCCCTGACAAGGCTGTGGGTGAGACAAAAAGCGGATCGGGTAAGTGCCCGGCAGGGGCTCTTACCCGATCCGCGATCGATCACCTACGCGACTAGTGCTTTTTGTGGCGGTGTCCGTGGTGGCACTGGTGCTTGATGGAGGTTCGGTTGGTGGCGGTGTGCGTGGTGGGGTCGCCGCCGCCGCTGACGGTGGCACGGTTGGTGACGTGGTGGGGGGCGTTGCAGGAGACCTCGGCCTTGAGGGTGATGGGCGGGTAGGAGCTCCTGGCGGGCAGCGGGTTGGTGCGTGTGCAAGTGAGGGTTTTCTGGTTGCAGTTCCACCCGGGGCCGCTGATCCCGCGAGCGCGCAGCCCACGCGGAAGGGCGTCGTGGACCGTGACGGTGGTGCCGTCGGTCGGGCCGGGCCCGGCGTTGCGGACGGTGATGGTGTAGGCGCCCCACTTGCCTCGGGTGAGGTGCCCGGTGTGCCTCTTGGTGATGGTCAGCTTGGGTGCGAGGGTGTAGGAGATGACGAGTTGGCCGTTGTTGTTCGCCGTGCCGATCGTGGACAGCGCATAGCTCGTGCCGGTGCCCGTCGGGGTGGCGAAGCTGCTGCCTCCACCACCTCCGCCACCACCCGCCCGGCCGAAACCGCTGGTGCCGGGTGCGGCGGCGCCGCCTCCACCACCGGCGAGGTACCCTCCGCCTCCGCCTCCCCCGGCCCCGGCGGCCACGCAGTTGCCGCCGGTGTTGTTGCCGCCGGTGCCGCCGGTGCCGACCGTGGTGCCCGTGAAGCTGATTCCCGGGTTGCCCGCGGAGGGCGTGCAGCCTCCAGTGGCGGTGCCCGGCGCACCGGGGGAGCCGACGGTCGTGGTGGTGGTGCTGCCGCCCTGCCCGCCGAATCCCGGCGAACCGCCACTGCTGAAGCCTCCGGTGGTGCCGGCGGTGGCATCCGGTGTGCCGCCGTTGCCCCCGGCGCCCCCTGCGGTGGTGCCGGCGAAGGGGGTGCCGCCGGCGGCGCCGCCGCCGCCGGCGACGACGAGGAGGCTGGTGCCGGTGCTGACGCTGGACGCCCCGCCTCCTCCGGGACCATGCCGGAAAGAGCCCGTGGGGTTGCTTGAGCTGCCGCCTGGTGCGCCGCCGTTGTATCCGCCGGCGCCGGATGCCTGGCAGCCTTTGGCGCCGGTGCCGCCGACGTTGACGGTGTAGGTCGTCGGGGCGGTGGTCGTCGGCAGTGTGGTGATGACGCGTCCCGCGGTGCCCCCGGTCCCGGTGAAGCTGCAGACGGTGCCGGTGTTGTCGGCGCCCCCCGCACCGTCCGCGGTGATCGTCACCACCGCCCCCGCCGGGACCGTGTAGGTCTGCGGGGCGCCGGTGAAGGTGAACATCTGTGTCACTGGTGTGGGCGCCGCCCGCACCCGCGCCGCAGCCGCGGCCACCGGCGGGGCGCTCACGGCCAGCAGCGCCATTCCGGTGAGCACCGCACACCCCGCAGACACCGCACCGTGATTCCACCCACCCTCACCCCGGACACCGTCTCGGGCCGCCGGCACCCGACTGACCCAACGCCGCAGCAGAGCGTCACGTTGACGCTGACAAGCATTCATCTACGGGTCAAACCCCTTCTCTCACGGCGAGGCACTTCGCGTGCAAGCGCGCGGCCGTACACCTGACGGGCTAAAAAGCGACAAACCGTATTAAACGCCCATACGAGATCATTTTGTGATCACGGTGATACGAGAGGGGCTGCGTGTCGGGAGTGGATCGACGTTAACGCTGCTCCGGTGTTTTTCGGCGAGGACTACCAGGACCCCACAAGGCGGTCCGCGAACGCCTCAGGGTGCTGGACGGCGCCGATGTGTCCACCGGGGAATTCCGCGAAGCCGGCGCCGTACCGCTCGGCGAGGAACGCGGCGGTGCGGTGCAGGAGCCGGCCTCGGGAGTCGGCGCCGGCGGCGAGTGTGAGAGGCGCCGAGGGAGGGACCGCGGGCGGTACGTGGGAAGTGAACGGAATGAGCACATGGGCGAGGAAGAGCGCCATCGGGGAGGACAACTCGCCATCACGGGAGAGGGGTTGGCCGTCCCGGCCGTCCTCTCCCGCCTCCCGTTCCTCCAGCACGGCGGCGAGCCGCGCTCCCGCGGCCTGCGGGCCCGCCGCGCGGTACGTGTCGTACACCTCTTGGAACCGCTCCCGCTGCCGTGCCCCGTCCGGCAGTGCCGCCACGCTCGGAGGTTCGTGCGCGACGACGTGCCGCAGCCGTCCGGGGTGACGGGCCAGCAGGTCCAGGGCTGCGATGCCACCGGAGCTGGTGCCGAGGACGTAGGCCGACTCCCCGTCGGGCAGGACCTCGTCGAGCACCCGGCGTGCCCCGTCGCTCCACTCCTCGACCCGCTGGTCGGTGACGGGCTGCCCGAGCCGTCCGTGGGCGAGGCCCAGCGGGTCGTAGGTCACGACCGTGAAGCGCTGGGCGAGATGCGCCGTCATCCGGTCCAGCCCCATGGGATGCCCGGCCCCACCGGGGATGACGAGCAGCACGGGCCCGCTGCCGGACACGTCGAAGCAGAGGTCACTCATGCGCGGCGAACCCTGTGAACTCCGACCAGGCGGTGGGGGAGAGGGTGAGCTGAGCACCGGCGGTGTTCTTGGAGTCGCGGACATGGATGGCGGCGGGGCAGGCGGCCACCTCGACGCAGTCGCCGTCCCCGCTGCTGCTGTAGCTGCTTTTGAACCAGGCCAGTTCATCGGTGCTCATAGCGCTCCTCGCGTTCGCTCCAGCAGGTTCCGGGTGTCGCCCGGAGAAAGAGCCTGTGAGCGCAGTTTCGCATAACGCATGTGGAGCACACTGATCGATTTCGGGTCCACGAGGAGTTGGCCGCTTCGCTGTCCTTCGCAGTACGCGAACCACTCGTGCTCCGGTGCCTCCAACAACTGGATGGGACCGGCCATACCTGCGTGGGCGCCCAGCGCCAAGGGCAGCAACTGCAGCTCGATGTTGCGAGGCTTCGTGACCTCCAGCATGTGGTCGATCAGTTCACGCCTGACGTCCGGGCCGCCGGTCGCCCGGTGGATGACGTACTCCTCCACGATGAAGCTGTACGCCGTGTTGGGCCGTTCCACCAACAGGCGCTGGCGCTCCTCCCGAGCAGCGAGCTGAGCTTCGACCTGGGAGTCGGTCAGCACGGGAACTTGTTCGTCAAACAAGGTGCGCGCATACGCCTCCGTCTGCAAAAGCCCGGGCACCAGCCGGTTCTCGAAGGTGTAGAGGCTGATCGCCTGCTCCTCCAGTTCCGCCCACTGGCGGAACCAGGACGCCAGCCCCTTCTCCCGGCCGACGTGCTTGTACACGCCCTTCAGCGCGCCGAAGGCGTCCAGTACCTCCTCCGCGCGCTCGACGAACACGCGGGGCGGGAAGCGTCGTCCCTGCTCGATCGACGCCACGGTCCCCGGCTGGTAGCCGACGAGCGGGGCGTAGTCCTCCTGAGTGAAGCCCGCCCGTTTGCGGAAGGCCTTGTGTGCCGCCCCGAACGCCTTCATGCTGTCCGACGGTTCGGGCTCGCCGGTGGTCGTGGCCGTGTTGGTGCTGGTGGTTCCGGTCATGGCAGGTACCCCCCGAGTCCGCTGAAGTTCCCAACCCCGCGAGGACACCCAGGGTCACGCCCGGTGACGCCCACTGTCCATGGCGTGAACTCCTACAGTGCGCAGCGTACGAGCGCCGTGACTGGTCCGGCCCGCGTGACCTGCGGAACCGTCGGGCCATGCACGCAGACCCCCGGCTCCAGGAGCCCGTCACCGTACGTATGTTCAGTCAGTTGTTCAGCTGCACGCCGCGAGGTGCCCGGCTCGCGCGGCGGCTCGTGGCGCACCGGATGGACGCCTGGGGTTTCCCGTACGGCGGCGAGGCGGGCGAGAACGTGACCCTGGTGGTCGCCGAACTCGCCGCCAACGCCGTGCGGCACGGCCGCGTCCCCGGGCGGGACTTCCGCGTCCGGCTGCTGTGGGAGGGCGCGGTCGTCCGCGTGGAGGTGGCCGACGCGCGGACCGAACGGCTCCCGGTGCTGCGGGAGCCGGACGGCGAGGGCGGGCGCGGGCTTGTGCTGGTGGCGGCCGTGTCCGAGCGGTGGGGCGTGGAGCCGCGGGCGGGCCGTGCCTCCTGCAAAGTGGTGTGGGCGGAGGTACGGGTCACGGGGTCAGGAGGTCCGCGAGGAAGGCGTTCGTGAACTTCCCGGCCGGGTCCAACTCCCGTGCCAGGACGCGGAAGTCGTCCATGCGCGGGTACCGGTCGCGCAGTGCGGCCGACGGTGTGGTGAACACCTTGCCCCAGTGCGGGCGGGGGTCGAGGTCCGCCAGAGCATCCTCCAGCCGGCGCACGACCGGCAGTACGGCGGCCGTGTCCTCGATCCAGGTGAAGTGCGCGGCGACGGTGTCCCGGCCGTAGGAGGGGCTCAGCCACTGCTCGTCGGCGGCGACGGTGCGGATCTCGCACGTCTGGAGCACCGGGGCGACCGTCTCCCGGATCCCGTCGATCGCGTGCAGGACGTCGAGGGCGTACCGGCGCGGCAGCAGGTACTCCGACTGCAGCTCGGCGCCGCTGCTCGGGGTGAACTCGGCCCGGAAGTGCGGGAGTCGCTCGTGCCAGGGTCCGGGCACGCCGAACTGCCGGGTGCAGTTCTCCGCGGGCATGCCCGGCACCGGGTGCAGCGCGACCTTGGCCGGTACCGCCCAGGGGAAGGCGGGCAGCGGCTGGTCGGTGCGCCGCTTGAGCCATACCTGGCGGAAGCCCGGGTCGCGCCAGTCGGTGAACAGGCTGACGCTGTACGCGGCGGCCGCCACCGTCTCGTAGTCCAGCCCCTCCAGGGGGAGTTCGGTGAACAGATGCTGTTCGACCTCGTAGGCGGGCTCCAGGTCCAGGGTGAGCGCGGTGACCACGCCGAGCGCGCCGAGGGAGGTGACGGCTCCGCCGAACCGCGGGTCGTCCCGGCCGATGACGACCGTCGAGCCGTCCGCGGTGACGATCTCCACCTCCCGCACGGCGGCGGCCAGCGGACCGTTGTCCACGCCGGAGCCGTGGGTGCCGGTCGCCACCGAGCCGGCCACGGAGATGTGCGGCAGGGAGGCCATGTTGGGCAGGGCGAGGTTGTGCGCGTGCACCCGGCGGGCCAGCTCCGCGTACCGCAGACCGCCGCCCACCCGGACCGTGCGGGCCGCCGTGTCGACGTCCGCCTCGGCGGGCAGCGCCTCCAGGGAGAGAAGTGTGCCCCCGGCGCCGGGGTCGGCGATCTCGTTGAAGGAGTGCCCGCTGCCCAGCACCCGCACCCGCGCACTGCGGGCGACCAGCTCCCGTACCGCGTCGAGCGAGCCCGGCCGGTCCACCTCCGCGGCGCTGTAGGTGATGTTCCCCGCCCAGTTGGTCACGGTCGTCCCGGTCATCCCGCTGTTCCTCCCCCTCACGCCACGGCCCGCCGGGCCACCGGAGGGAACCTACCCGACGGCCGCCGGGCAGTGGTTCACGGCGTCCGTGCGGGGGACCCGGCACGACCCGCGCGCGAGCGTAGGCATACCGTGAGATGTCGTACACGCGAGTCGGGAGGAGTCAACGGCATGGACAGCCGTACCGAGCTGGTCGAGGATCTGATGGAGCGCTTCCCGCACGTGCCGCGGGAGGCCGTCTTCAAGGAGGACCTGCTCCGGGGCGGTGTGGCCTTCGACCCGTCCGCGCTGAGTGACAACGAGAGCGGCGAGGTCAAGCCGAAGTCGTACTTCATCTTCTCCTTCGACCACGGCACCCTGCCCGAGCTGGGGGAGGCCGCGCTGCGGCGGCCGCCGGAGGAGATCATCCTCACCGGCGGACCGTACGACCTGCGGCGGACCGTCGTCTCCGTACGGGTGAATCCCGCCTCGCCGTACCGTGTGGCCGCCGACGACGAGGGGCTGCTCGGCCTCTACCTCGACGGGAAGCGGATCGCCGACGTCGGTGTGCCGCCCATGCCCGAGTACTACCGGCACAAGCTGTCCAACGGGAAGTCCGTGATGGAGGTCGCCCCGACCATCCAGTGGGGCTACCTGATCTACCTCACCGTCTTCCGGGTCTGCCAGTACTTCGGCGCCAAGGAGGAGTGCCAGTACTGCGACATCAACCACAACTGGCGCCAGCACAAGGCGGCCGGCCGGCCCTACACCGGCGTCAAGGACGTCGAGGAGGTCCTGGAGGCGCTGGAGATCATCGACCGGTACGACACCCAGAAGGCGTCCACCGCCTACACCCTCACCGGTGGCGCCGTCACCTCCAAGGTGGCGGGCCGCGACGAGGCCGACTTCTACGGCCACTACGCCAAGGCCATCGAGGAGCGCTTCCCGGGCCGCTGGATCGGCAAGGTCGTCGCGCAGGCGCTGCCGAAGCCGGACGTGCAGCGGTTCAAGGACTACGGCGCGCAGATCTACCACCCCAACTTCGAGGTGTGGGACCGACGTCTTTTCGAGCTGTACTGCCCGGGCAAGGAGCGCTACGTCGGCCGCGACGAGTGGCACCGCCGCATCCTGGACTCCGCCGAGGTGTTCGGCGCGCGCAATGTGATCCCCAACTTCGTGGCGGGCGTGGAGATGGCCGAGCCCTTCGGCTTCACCACCGTCGACGAGGCCATCGCGTCCACCACCGAGGGCCTGCGCTTCTTCATGTCGCACGGCATCACGCCCCGCTTCACCACCTGGTGCCCGGAGCCCACCACCCCGCTGGGCAAGGCCAACCCGCAGGGCGCGCCGCTGGAGTACCACATCCGGCTGCTTGAGGCCTACCGCGCCACGATGGACGACTTCGGCCTCTCCTCGCCTCCCGGCTACGGCCCGGCCGGCCCCGGGAACGCGGTCTTCTCGGTCAGCTCCTTCATGGACAGCCTGCCGGCGGCGGAGGAGACGCCCCAGGAGACCGAGGCTGCGGCCCGGTAGTCATCCGCGGTGCGTTTTCGGGTCCCGTGAGCCGAATGGGGGCTTCGGTCCTTACTACGGAGCGGAGTTGAGGACCGCGGGATCCGTCACGACAATTGCATACGCGGCTTGTCAGTTGTGTCAAAGGCGTGAAAAGCTCGTGCTCTGCCGCGAGGTTCCCCCCAACTTCTCCCTGAGTGCAGAGAGTTGACCTCGCCCGTGGATGCAGGAGACCCATGCCCGACCTGCCGAGCCCCAAGGACGCGACCGAGGCCGCGCTGCTTGCCGAGTGCTGGGACGCCGTGCTCTCCTACGCCGACCTGTGCACGGCCGGCTCCTTTGCGGCCGGGCAACTGGCCGAGGAGGCCTTCGCGGCGGGCGTGCGCGAGGTACGGGCCGCCGAGGCCGGTGCGTCCCGGGGCCGCCGTACGCCCCGGCTGCCCGCGATCCCGCTGACGCTGGCCGCCGTGCGCGCCACCGCCGCGTCCTGGGAGGCCGGCGGACTCGGCGACCGGCTCGCCCCGGACCTGCGGCTGTGGCTCAACTCCGACAAGGCCGCCCGCTACAGCGGCCCGCCGCCGCACCGTCCGCTCGCCCTGCGCACCCTGCGGGACCTCCAGGAACCGGATGCCGCGCTGCTGTGGCTGGCCGAGGTGGAGGCGCTGCCGTCGACCGTGGTGGCCCGCCGGCTGGGCCTCGATCCCGCGCTCGTGTCCGAGGAACTCGACCAGGTGCGGGCCCTGTTCCGGGACCGCTGCCGCCGCAACCACCTCGACACCCCGATGGACGCGGAGTGCCGCGGCTACGCGGGGCTGCTGGACGCGGTCACCCGTCCCGCGTCCGCCGCCGAGACCCCCGAGGACCTCTCCCGGCACCTCGCCACCTGCGAGGGGTGTGCCCAGGCCGCCGCCTGCCTGCGGCCGCACGGCGGCGGACTGCCCGCCGCGCTGGCCGGCGGCGTCATCGGCTGGGGCGGCCTGGCCTATCTGGAGCGCCGCCGCCGGGCCGCCGAGGTGCGCCTCGGCGCCCACCGCTCCGCGGCGGCGGACACCGGCGGGGAGCCGCAGGATGGTGCCGCTCGGGCGCGGGTCGTGCGCGGCGGCCTGCTCGCGGCGGCGGTCGCCCTGTCCGGGCTGGCGCTGGCCGTGTCGATGATGCCGTTCGACGGTTCCGCGAACGACGCCGTGCATGGTGAGGCCGGCCGTCAGCCGGTCGCCGACGGCCGCCAGGCCGACGACCCGGTCGCCGCCCCGCCCGCCGCCGACCCCTTGCCGTCCGCGTCCGTTGCGCCCTCGGTGTCCGCGGCCCACGAATCGTCCGCGAGCGGCGCGGCGACCCGGTCCGGCCGTGAGAACCCCGACCCGGAGCCGCAGGGCACGGCCTCTGCCACCGCCGACGGGGGCGACTCGCCCGATCCCGCGACGGACGGGCCAGGGGCGGGCGACCCGGCGACGGGCGGGCGGGGAAGCGGCGGGACGGGGGCCTGCCGGGTCGACTACGACCTGACGTACCAGTGGACCGACGGTTTCCAGGCCAAGGTCACGGTCACCACCGCCCGCTCCCTGGACGCCTGGCGCGTCGCCTGGTCCTTCCCCGATGGGCAGCAGGTCGGCCAGATGTGGGACGCGACCGTCGCCCAGAACGGCTCCCGCGTCACCGCCACGGCCGCCGAATACAACAAGTCCGTCCCGGCGAACGGCACCCTGTCCTTCGGCTTCCTCGGCACCTGGCACGGCCACAACTCCACGCCGTACGACTTCACGCTCAACGGCCACAGCTGCGCGACGGCCTGACCCCAGGACCCGTGAGCGGCCCGACGGCGTGACGTCCGACGGCGTGACGTCCGGCGGCGTGACGTCCGGCGGCGTGACGTCCGGCGGCGTGACGTCCGGCGGCGTGACGTCCGGCGGCGTGACGTCCGGCGGCGTGATGTTCCGGCGGTCCGGCGGCCCGCTCCGAGGAGTGACCCGAACGGCCCTGTCGGGTACCCGGGCGGGGCATGGAGGGTGGGAGCGTGTGCCACCGGCACGCGGTACCCCCGACCCGCACGCGGTACCCCCGACCGCTGTCCCGACCCGGAAGGAAATCCGATGTCCGTCGAGACGCAGCAGGCAGCCGCCGGGCTCACGGAGGAGGAGCTCGCGACGCTGGACGCCCACTGGCGCGCCGCGAACTACCTCTCCGTGGGCCAGATCTACCTCATGGGCAACCCGCTGCTGGCCGAACCGCTGCGCCCGGAACACATCAAGCCGCGCCTGCTCGGCCACTGGGGCACCTCGCCCGGCCTCAACCTGGTCCACACCCACCTCAACCGCGTCATCAAGGCCCGTGACCTGAACGCCGTGTGCATCTGGGGGCCGGGCCACGGCGGGCCCGCCGTGCTCGCCAACTCCTGGCTGGAGGGCTCGTACACCGAGACCTATCCGGACGTCACCCGGGACACGTCCGGCATGGCGCGGCTGTTCAAGCAGTTCTCCTTCCCCGGCGGGGTGCCCAGCCACGTCGCCCCCGAGACACCGGGCTCCATCCACGAGGGCGGCGAACTCGGCTACTCCCTCTCCCACGCCTACGGCGCCGCGCTCGACAACCCGGACCTGGTCGTCGCCTGCGTGATCGGCGACGGCGAGGCGGAGACCGGCCCGCTGGCCGCGTCCTGGCACTCCAACAAGTTCCTCGACCCGGTCCACGACGGAGCGGTCCTGCCGATCCTCCACCTCAACGGCTACAAGATCGCCAACCCCACAGTCCTGGCCCGCCTCCCCGAGGCGGAACTCGACGAACTGCTCAGGGGCTACGGCCACGACCCGATCCACGTCACCGGCGACGACCCGGCCGTCGTGCACCGCGCCATGGCCGCGGCCATGGACACCGCGCTCGACCGTATCGCCGCCTTCCAGCGTGCCGCCCGCACCGGCGCTGCCACGGAACGGCCCCGCTGGCCCATGATCGTGCTGCGCACCCCCAAGGGCTGGACCGGACCCGCCGAGGTCGACGGGCTGCCCGTGGAGGGCACCTGGCGCTCCCACCAGGTCCCGCTCGCCGGTGTCCGGGACAACCCCGAGCACCTGCGGCAGCTGGAGCGGTGGCTGCGCTCGTACCGCCCCGAGGAACTGTTCGACGAGCACGGCACCCCGCGCCCCGCCGTGCTCTCCTGCGTCCCGCACGGCACCCGCCGGCTCGGCGCCACCCCGCACGCCAACGGCGGGCTCCTGCTGCGCGAACTGCCCCTGCCCCCGCTGGAGAAGTACGCCGTCGAGGTCGACAAGCCCGGCGCCACCCTGCACGAGCCCACCCGTGTCCTCGGCGACCTGCTCGAGGACGTCATGGCCGCCACCACCGACCGGCGCGACTTCCGGCTCGTCGGCCCGGACGAGACCGCCTCCAACCGCCTCCAGGCCGTCTACGGCGCCAGCGGCAAGGCCTGGCAGGCCCTGACCCTGCCGGTGGACGAGCACCTCGACCCGCACGGCCGGGTCATGGAGATCCTGTCCGAACACACCTGCCAGGGCTGGCTGGAGGGCTACCTCCTCACCGGCCGGCACGGACTGTTCTCCTGCTACGAGGCCTTCGTGCACATCGTTGACTCGATGGTCAACCAGCACATCAAATGGCTGCGCGTCACCCGCCGGCTGCCCTGGCGGGCCCCCATCGCTTCGTTCAACTACCTGCTGACCTCGCACGTGTGGCGCCAGGACCACAACGGCTTCTCCCACCAGGACCCCGGCTTCGTCGACCACATCCTGAACAAGAGCCCCGAAGCGGTCCGGGTCTACTTCCCGCCGGACGCCAACACCCTGCTCTCCGTGGCCGACCACGCGCTGCGCAGCCGCGACTACGTCAACGTGATCGTCGCCGGCAAGCAGCCCTGCTTCGACTGGCTCTCCATGGAGCAGGCCACGGTGCACTGCGCGCGCGGCGCCGGCATCTGGGAGTGGGCCGGCACCGAGGACGGCGACCGCGAACCGGACGTGGTGCTGGCCTGCGCGGGCGACGTGCCGACCCAGGAGGTGCTGGCCGCCGCCCAGCTGCTGCGCCGGCACCTGCCCGACCTGGCCGTGCGCGTGGTCAACGTCGTGGACATCGCCCGCCTGCTGCCCAGCGGGGAGCATCCGCACGGGATGACCGACTTCGAGTACGACGGGCTGTTCACCCGGGACAAGCCGGTGATCTTCGCCTACCACGGCTACCCGTGGCTGATCCACCGACTCGCCTACCGCCGGGCCGGCCACCCCCACCTGCACGTGCGCGGCTACAAGGAGATCGGCACCACGACCACGCCGTTCGACATGGTGGTGAGCAACGACCTGGACCGCTACCGCCTGGTCATGGACGTCATCGACCGCGTCCCCGGCCTCGCGGTGCGCGCCGCGGCCGTCCGCCAGCGGATGGAGGACACCCGGCTGCGCCACCACGCCTGGATCAGGGAGCACGGCGTGGACCTGCCCGAGGTGGCGGACTGGTCCTGGGACGGCTGACCGGGACGCCGCCCTCCGGCGCGCGGGGCGGCCGGCAGGATCCCATCCCGGGCGTGCGCGGACCAGGGCCGACCGGCCCTGGTCCGCGCACGCGCTTCGGGGAAGGATCCTTGAGGAAAGCCGACACATCACAAGGAGCGACCGATGGCGGACCGCGAGCAGGCCGGACCCGACACCCCGATCCGGGTCTTCCTCCTCGACGACCACGAGGTGGTACGGCGCGGGGTGCACGACCTGCTGAACGACGAACCGGACATCACGGTGGTCGGCGAGGCCGCCACCGCCGATCAGGCGCTGGTGCGCGTCCCCGCCCTGCGACCGGACGTCGCGGTGCTCGACGTCCGGCTGCCGGACGGCGACGGCGTGACCGTCTGCCGCGAGCTGCGCTCCCGCCTGCCGGAACTGGCCTGCCTGATGCTGACCTCGTTCGACGACGAGGAGGCGCTGCTGGACTCGATCATGGCGGGTGCCTCCGGCTATGTGCTGAAGCAGATCCGGGGCTCGGACCTGGTCTCGGCGGTGCGCACGGTGGCGAGCGGCCAGTCGCTGCTCGACCCCAGCGCCACCACGAAGCTGATGGCCCGGCTGCGGGGCGGACAGCAGCCGGAGGAGGAGCCGGACACGCTGCCCGGCCTGACCGACCGGGAACGGGAGATCCTGGCCCTGATCGGCGAGGGACTGACCAACCGCCAGATCGGCCAGCGCCTCTACCTGGCCGAGAAGACGGTGAAGAACCACATCTCCCGTCTGCTCGCCAAGCTCGGCGTGGAGCGGCGCATCCAGGCCGCCGTCATCGCCACCCAGGCCAAGGACCGGCTGCGCGGGACCTCCTGACCGGGACCTGACCGGGGCCAGACCGGGACCTCCTGACCGGGACCTCCCGGCCTACGTCCGGCGGTGCCGGTGCCTTATGCGTGGCCGGTGTGTCCGCCGGTGTCGTCGGACCGGTAGATGATGTCGGTGCTCACCGACACCACGCCGTCGACCCCGCCGCACAGCCGCTCGATCACCGCGATGAGGCTCCTGGCCCGCACGGTCCCCTTCAGCGAGACCCGGCCGTCGGACACCGCGACCGTCACGTCCGCCGGGGTGAGCCCCAGGGTCCGCGCGAGCACGTCCTCGGTGATCTCCTCGAAGATGGCCTCGTCGCGCCGGAGGAAGACCCGCAGCAGGTCGCCGCGGCTGACGACGCCCACGAGGGTGCCGCCCTCGTCGACCACGGGCAGCCGCTTGACCCGGTGCGCGTCCATCAGGCGCGCGGCCTCCACGACGGTCCACTCGGGGCGCGCGCACACGGCCGGTGCCGTCATCAGGTCCTCGGCGGTGCCGGCGGCGGAGCCACCGTGCCCGGCGCCCTCCGCCCGCGTTCCGGGCAGCAGGCCGGCCGGGTCCGGGCGCCCGGCCACCGTGCGCAGCAGGTCCGCCTCGGAGACCACCCCGACGGGACGGTCCGACTCGTCGACCACGGGCACGGCCGTCACCTCGTTGTCGGCCAGCACCCTGGCGACCTGCTTGAACGGGGTGTCCCGGCGGACCCGGACGACTCCGCGGGTCATGAGGTCCTCCACCGTACGGTGTCGCATGACGTCTCTCCCTTCGGTCCGCCCGACCGGTTCGCGTGCGCCGGCCGCGCTTCACGCGCGGGCCCGCACTCTCCAGGGTGGCGGCGGCACACCCGGGCGGGCTTGGGCCCCTCGTGTACGGGGACGGCGCCGTTCGTCCCTTTTGCGAGGGACCTCGGGCCCGTTGGTGCGGGCGGCGGGGCCGGGCGATCCTGGAGGGCGGACCCCCTTCAGGGAGGCATGGCCATGCACGCTCAGCTGGGCGACCGACTGGTCGTCGAAAGCCCGGTCACCGGCGACGTCCGGCGTGACGGCGAGATCGTCGGCCTGCACCACGAGGACGGCACCCCGCCGTACGACGTGCGCTGGTCCGACACCGGCGAGATCACGCTGGTGTTCCCGGGGCCGGACGCGCACGTCCGGCACCCGGGGGAGGACGAGGAGACCACGGCCGGCGGACAGGCCCCCGCGGAACCCTCCGGCGCCGGGCCGGGCCGGCCGGGGGACTTCGGCAGGCGTCTGGCGGCCGCCCGCAGGAAGCGGGGACTGAGCCTGGAGGAGACGGCGGGCCGGGCCCGGATGTCCCCGCAGTACCTCGCCTATCTCGAGCAGCGCCCGTCGGCGCCGGGGATGGGGACCGTCGTGCGGCTGGCCGACGCGCTGGACACGACACTGATCACGCTGAGCGGCGGCGACCAGGACCTGCCGCCCGGGCAGGGACAGGCGCTGCTCCACCCCCGGCTGACCGACCTCGGCCCGGACGAGTGCCGGGCGCTGCTGTCGACGCACGGAGTGGGGCGTGTCGCGCTGACCGGCCCGGACGGGCCCGCCGTCCTCCCGGTCAACTACGACGTGGTGGACGACTCGCTCGTCTTCCGCACCGAGCCCGACGCGGCCCCCGCCGCGGCCGTCGGCCACGAGGTGGCCTTCGAGGTGGACCAGGTCGACGAGACGATGAGCCAGGGCTGGAGCGTGCTGGCGGTCGGCCGCGCGGAAGCGGTCACGGACGCCGAAGCGGTGCGCCGGCTGGAGCAGCGGGTCCACTCCGACCCCTGGGCGGGCGGGCCGCGGACCCTCTGGGTGCGTATCCGCCCCGCTCGTCTGACGGGACGCCGCATCACTCCCGCGGACGGGTGAGCGGGGCGGGGTCCGGGCTTCGGCCGGGAACGATCGGACGGGAAGGACAATCCACTTCTCGCGGATCCTGATTGCGCGGTGCACGGCTTCTTCGCCGCTTCCCCGCGTCTTCCGGTCCTTCCCGTCACTTTCATGACACCACACGGGCCGCCGCGGCACCAGGGCCGTCCGGCCCCGGCCGGGCGGCCGTGGCCCGGCCGGGACCTGCGGCCCTGCCGAGGGCCCGCTGAGCCCTTCCGCCCCGGCCGGGCGGCGAAGGACGGTGGACGGGCAAGCGACAAGGGAGCCCATGGAGGAGCCGTCATGCGGACACCGGCAGTCGACGCGACCACCCTGGAGAGCCTGCTGTACTCGGCCGTGGCGGCTCCGTCGATCCACAACACCCAGCCCTGGCGGTTCGGCATGGACGCCGACACCCGGTCCATCCACGTCCGCGCCGACTCGCGGTCCCTGCCGCTGACCGATCCGCGGCAGCGTGCCCAGCACCTCTCCGTGGGCGCGGCCGTCTTCAACCTCCGCGTCGCCGCGGCACACCTCGGCTGGGACCCGCTCGTGACGCTCCTGCCCGACCCGCGCGACCCCGGCCTGCTGGCCACCGTCCGGCTGTTCGTGGCGGCCCCGGACGCAGAGCCGTCGTACCCGGGCCTGTACGAAGCGGTCGCGCGCCGGCACACCAGCCGGATGCCCTTCACCGGGCGGCCGGTGCCGGAGCACATCGTGCTGGAGATGGTCAAGGCGGCGCGGGTCGAGGGGGCGCACCTGGACGTCCCCGACTTCGCCGGCACCCGGCGCCTGCTGAGCCTGACCGCGCAGGCCGAGGCGCGCAACGCCGCCGACCCGGCCCGCACCGCCGAGACCAGGGCCTGGGTCAACACGCCGGGCATGCGCCTCCCGCACGGCATTCCGCTCACCTCGCTCGGCCCGCGGGACACGGCGGGGCGGATGCCGATGCGGGACTTCACCGGCCCGCTGCCCGGGCTGCGACCGCCCGCCCTGCGTTTCGAACGGCACGCGCAGGTGGCCCTGTTGTGGACCCCGCACGACCGGCGGGAGGACTGGCTGCGCGCGGGGCAGGCGATGGAGCGGGCCCTGCTGGTGGCCACCCGGTTCGGAGTGCGCACCTCGATGCTGCACCAGGCGATGGAGTGGCCCGACCTGCGGGCGACGATGGCCGCCCCGAGGCTTCGGTGCCGCCCCCACCTGCTGATCCGCTTCGGCTACGGCCCGGAGGGCGGCCGCACCCCGCGCGCCGCCACCCGGCTGACCGCCACGGATGAGACACCGGCGGGCACGGATGAGACACCGGCGGGCGCCACGGCCCGGCCGGGCCGAACGCACACGACGAGGGGCCGGGGCGGACCGAACGTCCGCCCCGGCCCCTCCGTGCCCTCAACCAGTGACGCGCGGCCGCTCAATTGGCGACGCGCAGATCCGTGAGCTCCCGTCCGGTGACCATCGTGGCCTCGATGCGGACGAAGACGTCCTCCTCGATCGGCATCCAGGAGCGCGGCCCGGTCCGCAGGAGACGCTCGTGCTCGACCGGATCGGTCACCACGGTGGCCCGGCCGGTGACGACCACGCTCCATCCCGACCGGCTCTGCGCGTCGAACGCGTCCGCCTCGAAGGCGACCACGACCCCGTCCACGGCGCGGACGAGGTCGGAGCCCGCGGAGGTGCGCAGCAGCACGGACGCGTCCGCCGCCAGGGCGAAGTTGACGGGCAGCACCGCGGGCAGCGCCTGCCGCGTGTAGACGACACGGCCCACCGGTACCTCGGCCATCAGGCGGAGGCACTCCTGCCGGTCCATCGAGCGAAAGCCATCACTGTCACTCACCTTTCCATGGTCCCCGCGCACCCGGCCCACCGTTAGGGCCTGTTGGCCCACATCTTCGGCGTGGGTCCCACCCGACGCCTCAGGACCCGACGTTTCGAGGGGCGGCGCTCCGGTAGGCGGAATCCTCTCCCTGCCGCTGGCCTGCCCGGACGAGGAATTCCCCGAGCGGCTGGCCCTGGCCCGCCGCGCGGCCCCCGTCCTGCCCGACCGGGTCCGCTCCCTCGCCGTCTTCGTCCTCCGGCAGACCAACTCCCCCTGGTTCCGGTCCGTCTTCGCCCCTGCAACCGCGCCCGGAACCGATGAGCGGCGTGCCGCTGCTGTTCCAACTCCACGCCCTCAGCACCCTGCTGGCCTTCGCGGCCTGACCCTTCACCTGGTTGGTCCACATGCTCACCGCACCGCTGGGCTGCCTCACCCACCCCTACATCGTCCACAGCAGCCGCAGCCGCAGCCGCAGCCGCAGCCGCAGCCGCGAGCCCCGCCCCGGCGCGGCTGGGGGCGCATCGGGTGACGGCGGGCGGCGCCGGCGTAAATCCGGTGGCGCCGCTTCCCCGCGCTCCCCTACCGTGAGGCTCGCATCACGCGGAGGCCGGCGGCCGCCGCTGCCGGTTCGCAGAGTTCGCTGAGTTCTCGCGGAGAAAGAGGAGGTGTGACCCATGGCTGTCTCGGTAATGGGCGCTGCCCGCAACGACAGGACCATCCACTCCACCTCCGCGGCCACCGGCTGACACCTCCTGCCACGCCCGCGCGCACCGTCGCGGGTAGTCGGGGCCGCCCTCGTGAAGGGTTCCCCCTTGCGTTCCTCCGCTTCTTCCGTTCCTTCCGTTCCTTCTGTTCCTTCCGTTCCTGCTTCCGTCTCGCCGCACCCTCTCGCCGCCTACGGCTGGGACGAGGGCTGGGAGTCGGTCTTCACCCCGTACACCGCCGAAGGCCTGCTGCCGGGCCGGGTGATCCGCGTCGACCGGGGGCAGTGCGACGTCGTCACCGCCGGCGGCGTGCTGCGCGCCGACACCGCGTTCGTCACCCCGCACGACCCGATGCGGGTGGTGTGCACCGGCGACTGGGTCGCCGTCGAGCCCGGCGGCAACCCGCGCTACGTCCGCACGACGCTGCCGCGCCGCACCGCCTTCGTGCGCTCCACCTCGTCCAAGCGGTCCGAGGGCCAGATCCTCGCCGCCAACGTCGACCACGCGATCGTCGCGGTGTCCCTCGCGGTCGAACTCGACCTCGGCCGCATCGAGCGCTACCTGGCGCTGGCCTGGGAATCCGGCGCGCAGCCGCTGATCGTGCTGACCAAGGCCGACCTCGTGCCGGACGCGACGGGGCTGGGGTATCTCGTCCAGGACGTGGAGACGAGCGCGCCCGGTGTGCCGGTGCTGCCCGTCAGCGCCATGACCGGCGACGGGCTCGACGTCCTCCTCGCCGTCGTCTCCTCGGGCACGTCCGTGCTGCTCGGGTCGTCCGGAGCGGGCAAGTCCACGCTCGCGAACGTGCTGCTCGGCGAGGACGTGATGACCGTACAGGCCGCCCGGGACGTCGACGGCAAGGGCCGGCACACGACCACCACCCGCAACCTGCTCGCGCTGCCGGGCGGCGGCGTGCTGATCGACACCCCGGGACTGCGCGGAGTGGGCCTGTGGGACGCCGAGAGCGGGGTCGGACAGGTGTTCTCCGAGATCGAGGAGCTGGCCGGGCGGTGCCGGTTCCACGACTGCGCCCACGACAGCGAGCCGGGGTGCGCGGTGCTCGCCGCCGTCGACGCCGGTGAGCTGCCCCAGCGGCGGCTGGAGAGCTACCGCAAGCTCGTGCGCGAGAACCAGTGGATCGTCGCCAAGACCGACGCGCGGCTGCGCGCGGAGATCCGGCGGGACTGGAAGCGCAAGGGCGCCGAGGGCCGGGCCGCGATGGAGGCCAAGCGGGGTAGGTGGCGCTAGCCCGTCACCCGTCACCCGTCACTCGTCATGTCGGCCGCAGTGTCCGATTTCCGCCAGCGAGACCTCCGCGCGGAGGCGGACACTGGACGGCGTGATGGACGAGGACACCAGGTACGAGGCCGTACGCAGCCGGGACGGCCGGTTCGACGGGGAGTTCTTCTTCGCCGTCGACACGACCGGGATCTACTGCCGTCCCAGCTGCCCGGCGGTGACCCCCAAACGGCACCACGTGCGGTTCTACCCCACGGCCGCCGCCGCGCAGGGCGCGGGCTTCCGCGCCTGCCGGCGCTGCCGTCCGGACGCGGTGCCCGGCTCCGCCGACTGGAACCTACGGGCCGACGCCGTCGGGCGGGCCATGCGGCTGATCGGCGACGGCGTGATCGACCGGGAGGGCGTCGCCGGGCTCGCCGCGCGACTCGGCTACAGCGAGCGGCAGGTGCGCCGGCAGCTCATCGCCGAGCTGGGCGCCGGGCCCGTCGCGCTCGCCCGTGCCCAGCGGGCGCACAGCGCGCGCGTCCTGCTCCAGACCACGGACCTGCCGGTCACGCAGATCGCGTTCGCGTCCGGGTTCGCCAGCGTGCGGCAGTTCAACGACACGATGCGGTCCGTCTACGCCGCGACCCCCAGCGAGCTGCGCGCCACCGCCCGCAGGGCACGGGGCCGCCGTCCCGCGGCGCCCACCGCCGGGATCCCGCTGCGGCTCGCCCACCGGGGCCCCTACCAGGCCGGCTCCGTCTTCGACCTGCTGGAACGCGAGGCCGTGCCCGGCGTCGAGGAGATCGGAGGCACGCCCGGCCGGCGGACCTACCGGCGCACCCTGCGCCTGCCGTACGGCACCGGAACCGCCGCCGTGGACGAGCGCTCCGGCGCGCCGCGGGCCGGGTCCGGCGCGCATCCCGGCGGCTGGCTGGAGACCCGGCTCCACCTGACCGACCCACGCGATCTGACCACGGCCGTGCAGCGGCTGCGCCGGCTGTTCGACCTGGACGCCGACCCGTACGCCGTCGACGAGCGGCTCGGTGCGGACCCGCGGCTGGCCCCGCTGGTCGCCGCCCGGCCAGGTTTGCGCTCGCCGGGCTCGGCGGACCCGCCGGAGACGGCGGTCCGGGCGCTGGTGGGACCGGCGGCCGCCGCGGAGCTGGTACGGCGCTACGGCAAGGCACTGGACGCTCCCACCGGCACCCTCACCCACCTCTTCCCCGAGCCGGCCGTCCTCGCCGAGGCCGAGCCGGACGGCCCCCTGGGCGCCCTGGCCGCCGCCCTCGCCGACGGCACGGTGCGGCTGGACCCGGGCGCCGACCGCGACGACACGCACCGGGCACTGCTCGCCCTGCCCGGCCTGGATCCGGCCACGGCCGCCGCCATCCGTACCCGGGCCCTCGGCGACCCCGACGTGGCCCCGCCCGGCGCGGACACCCCCGAAAGCTGGCGCCCCTGGCGCTCGTACGCCCTGCGGCACCTGGGTGCCGCCGAGGAGCTGGAGACCACCCCATGACCACGCACACGCACACGCACTCGACCCTCACCGGTACGACCTACTGGACCACCCTCGACAGCCCGCTGTGCCCCCTGCTCCTGACCGCCGACTCCTCCGGCGCGCTGACCTCGCTGTCCGTGCCCGGCCAGAAGGGCGGTCGCGAGGTCCGGGCCGACTGGCGGCACGACGCCGGGCCCTTCCGCGCGGCGGAGGAACAGCTCCGCGCCTACTTCGCCGGTGAACTCAAGCAGTTCCGGCTGCCGCTGCGCACCTCCGGCACCGCGTTCCGGGAGCGGGTGTGGGCCGCCGTCGACGACGTTCCGTACGGCTCGACGACCACGTACGGCGAGATCGCCGCGCGTATCGGCGCTTCCCGCGCGGCTGTTCGGGCCGTCGGCGGCGCCATCGGCGCCAACCCGCTCCTGGTGCTGCGCCCCTGCCACCGTGTGGTCGGCGCGGACGGTTCCCTGACCGGCTACGCGGGCGGTCTGGAGCGGAAGGTGCGACTGCTCACGCTGGAGGGCGTGCTGTAGGCACCGGCGCGTCAGCCGTGCCTGTGGGCACCTGGCCCGTCAGGCGTGCGCCTGTGGGCACCGGCCCGTCAGCCGTGCCGCTCGCGGGCCACCCAGCCCCGTTCGTAGGCGTGCCAGCCCAGTTGCAGCCGGGTGCTCACCCCGGTCAGCTCCATCAGCCGCTTCACCCGGCGCTGCACGGTCCGCAGGCCCAGGTCGAGTTGTTTGGCGACGCTCGCGTCGGTCAGACCGGCCAGCAGCAGCGACAGCACCTCCAGGTCGATGGCGTCGGGGCCGTCCCGGCCCTCCTCGGTCACGCCGGACGCCCCGAGCCGCAGCGGCAGCGCCTCCCGCCACACCGACTCGAACAGCCCGTACAGCAGCTCCAGCAGGCCGCTGGCGTGCACGACCAGCGCGGTGGGCTCCGGGGTGTGCGAGGTGAGCGGCACCATGGCGAGCGTCCCGTCGGCGACGACCAGTTTGGTCGGTACGGTCTCGACGACCCGCACCTGTTCGTCGCGGCTGAGCGCGGCGGTCAGCTCCGTGACGCCGTTCGGCTTGTCCAGCACGGCGCGTTCGAGCACCACCCGGTAGCGGACCCCGCGGGCGGCCGCCTGCTCCTCGGCGTGGTTCTCCATCGAGGAGACGGCGATCGGGTTGCCCGTGACCAGTGCGCACACCTCCTCGCTCGCCCCGAGCTGGAGCTGGAGGAAGCGCTGCGCGACCGCGGGGGCGCCGGTGACCACCTCGACCAGATCGTGTACCGCGGGCTCGGAGGCCGCCGCCCGGTACTCCTCGGCGAGCAGCGCGGCGGCCAGTTCCGCCCTCTCCAGCTCGTGGCGGTGCTGGGTGAGCAGTGCGCCCAGCGCCACCCCGGGCGGCGCGGCCACCCAGCGGCCGGGCCGGGCCGAGGACTGGGCCGCGAGTCCGTGCCGCTCCAGGCGGCGCAGGGCGTGCTCGGTGTCCCGCTCGCCGAGCATCAGCCGCCGTGCGAGATCGGGGACTTCGGCGGCGCCCACGGACACCAGAGCCCGGTACGCCGCCTCGTGTGTCTCGTCCAGACCTATCGCTGCCAGCATCAGCTGCTGTCCCTCCCCTTTCGGACCCCTGGCATCACGTTCCGTGGCGCGTCGGCGGTGGCGGGAAACAGCCACGGCGCAAACCCGCCGCGGCACATCATCGCTGTACCACCGGTCACTCTGACAAGGTGGCGCCACCGAAGCACCGACGGGTGCCCGGTGTCCAGCCGTGGACGTGGCCTGCACGGATACGCACCCCGTGCGGGTGGCCGGGGCGACTGGCGGCCCCGGCTCGCAGCGTCCGGGCCGGGCACCGCGGGCCGCGTCGGGGTTGTTCCGGACGGCGGTGTTTCGGCCGACC
The DNA here is from genome assembly GCF_053598035.1 of Streptomyces sp. NPDC001204. Classification (NCBI taxonomy): domain Bacteria; kingdom Bacillati; phylum Actinomycetota; class Actinomycetes; order Kitasatosporales; family Streptomycetaceae; genus Streptomyces; species Streptomyces sp. NPDC001204. The sequence continues at coordinate 88,655 of NZ_JBSFJL010000011.1, forward strand.
GGACCGTGATCCGGACCAGGATCACCCATGTGCCGCCGGACGGCTCCTCCGTGGGGGGTGGAGCCGTCCGGCGACTTCGTCGCGCCCTGGCGTGGTTCCGTCCACCGGATTTGCCGATGCCCCGTTCCCACAGGGCCCGTGCGGTGGACAATTGGCGGCATGAGCCAGCAGGGGGGAAGGCCCACCGGTCAAGAGGACGACTGGTGGGGGCAGTTGTACGACGACTCCGCCGAGGACACCGGCCCCGCGGCCGGGGCCGATTCCCTGGACGACCGCTTCGCCTCGGCGTCCGGAACGGTCGACGGCCCCCCGCGGGGCGCGCCGCTACCCACCCCACGCTCACCGGACCCCGCTCCGGACTGGTGGCGCAGCACCCCCGAGGACACGGCGTCGACGACTGACCGGGGTTCCGGGCCGGAGGAGCCGGAGCGGCCGCCTCGGTCGGCCACGCCGGCTTCGGGAGTTGCCTGGGGTTCGGATCCGGGGGAGTCCGAGCAGTCCTCTCCCGCCGAGGGGGCGGCTGCGGAGGCGGCGCGGGATCCCCGGACGGGAACGCCGGATCGGCCGCCTGAGCCGCCCGCGCCTCCGGATGAGCCGGCTTCGGGCGGTGCTTGGGGTTCTGGGCCGGTGGAGCCTGGGCGCGGGCCTCGCTCGCCTCGGTCGTCCGCACCGGCGGAAGGGCCGGTGTCGGGGGCTGACCGCGGTTCCGGGCTGGTGAAGCCCGAGCGGCCGTCCCGGTCGCCGGCGCCGGCTGAGGGGCCGGCCGCGGGGGCAGCTTGGGGTTCCGCGCCGGTGAAACCGTCTCAGCCGCCCGCCTCCTCCGGGGGGTCGGCTGCGGCGGCTTCCTCTTCCGATGCGGTGACCGAGGAATCCGGGCCGGTGGAGCCCGAGTGGTCGCCTCGGTCGCCCTCTCCCGCCGAGGGGGCGGCTCCGGGGCCCTCCTGGGACCTTGGGACGGGGACGCCGGAGCGGCCGGTTCAGCCGCCCGTCACCTCCGAGGGGACCGTCGAGGGCTGGTCGTCGGGCTCCACGGAGCCGACCCAATCGGGCGGTACGGCCTCCGGCTCGCGCGGCCCGTCGCTCAGGGACGCCGCCGACCCGGCCGGGCCCGCCGAGAGGGGGCTTCCGTCCGCGCCCCTGCCTCCTCCTGCGCCCCCGTCCGCGCCCCCGACTCCTCCTGCTCCCCCGTCCACGCCCCCGACTCCTCCTGCGCCCCCGTCCGCGCCCCCGACTCCTCCTGCGCCCCCGTCCGCGCCTGCGCCCGCTCCTGCTTCTCCGCCCTCGTCCACGCCCTCGCCGCCCTCCGCACCTTCACCTCCGTCAGCTTCTCCGCGTCCCTCCGCACCTCCATCCTCCTCCGTGCCTCCCCCGCCGCCGGAACCTCCATCCGTCGGGGCCGTGGGCGGCTCCGGACGTGAGGTGGGCGGCAGCGACGCGCACGCCGCAACGGCCACCGGGGAGGCCGCTTCGGGCGGTGTGGAGGCGCACCCCGCACCGCCCGGCCTGGGGGAGTACGACCCACCGGTTGCTGGGGAGCCGCAGTCCGCTTCGGGCGGTGGCGAGGCGTACGACGCACCGGTTGCTGGGAAGACGCAGTCCGCTTTGGGTGCCGTGGAGGCGCAGTCCACACCGCCCGCCGCGGAGGCGTACGACGCACCGGTTGCTGGGAAGACGCAGTCCGCTTTGGGTGCCGTGGAGGCGCAGTCCACACCGCCCGCCGCGGAGGCGTACGACGTACCGGTTGGCGGGAAGGCGCAGTCCGCTTCGGCCGCCGGGATGGCACCCGCCGCACCGCCCGCCGCGGAGGCGTACGACGCACCGGCTGCCAGGGAGGCGCAGTCCGCTTCGGGTGCCGGGAAGGCGCACTCCGTACCGCCCGCCGCGGAGGCGCGCGCCGCATGGGTCGGGGTGGAGGCGCAAGCCGTACCGGGCAGCGCGGAGGCGGAGGCCGGTCCGGTCGTCGGGGAGGCGCACGACGCGTTGGGCAGCGCGGGTGCGCACTCCGTACCGCGGGCCCGCGGTGCCGGCGTTGTCGTCGGGTATGTCGGGTCCCGGCCACCCACCTACGCGGCCGAGCCCACCGCGTTGCCCGTGGCCGAGCCGGACGGGCTGGACGTCGCCGTGCCGGACACCGTGCTGGACGGGGCCGCCTACGGGGCGTGCACGCTGCGGGCGGTGTCGATCCGGGGGGACTCCGCACGATACCGGGGCGAGTCGCGGCGCGACGCGCTGCTCACCGCGCGCTTCGGCACGGGGGATCAGGCACTGGTGCTGGTCGCGATGGCGACCGGCGCCCGCGCCACCCCGGGCGCGCACCGCGCGGCAGGCGAGGTGTGCCAGTGGATCGCCGAGGCCGTGGGACGCAGCCACGCACGGCTGGCCGAGGACATCCGCGCGGCCCGGCGCGGCGACCTGAAGTCGGGGCTGCACCGCCTCACCGACCGCAGCCTCGGCAGACTCCGAGCGGGCGCCGCCGAACAGGGCGTGGAGCCGGAGCAGTACACGGCCACCCTGCGCTGCCTGCTCCTGCCCGCCGACCCCGACTGCCGCGTCCGGGTCTTCTTCGGCGTCGGCGCCGGCGGCCTGTTCCGGCTGCGCGAGGGCGAGTGGCAGGACATCGAACCCGGCGTCGCCGAGACCCCCGGCCACCCCGTGGTCGGCTTCGGCTCGCCGCCGTCCGAGACCCCGGACGGCGACCGGCTCACCATGGACCTCGGCATCACCACCCCGCCGAACCCGTACGACCCGCCCCGCGAACCCTTCCGCTTCCGCGCGTCCGTGGCCCAACCGGGTGACACGCTCCTGATGTGCACCGCCGGTCTGGCCGACCCGCTGCGCGGCGAGCCCGAGCTGTGCTCCCACCTCTCGCGACGGTGGTCCGATCCCGCCCCGCCGGGCCTCGCCGCGTTCCTGGCGGACGCCCAGGTGCGGGTCAAGGGCTACGCGGACGACCGTACGGCCGCAGCCGTGTGGGAGGCGTGAGCGCCGGGGCTGTGCCTTCATGGAGGCGGAGGATCCGCGGCAGACCGAAGGGGTGCCCGAGCGCCATGGCCAAGCAGAGCGTCGCAGAGCAGTTCGTCGACATCCTCGTCCGCGCCGGAGTCAAACGGCTGTACGGCGTGGTCGGGGACAGCCTCAACCCGGTCGTCGACGCGGTCCGCCGCAATGCCGCCATCGACTGGATCCACGTCCGCCACGAGGAGACCGCCGCCTTCGCGGCCGGCGCCGAAGCCCAGATCACGGGCCGTCTGACGGCCTGCGCGGGCTCCTGCGGTCCCGGCAACCTGCACCTCGTCAACGGCCTCTACGACGCCCACCGCTCCATGGCTCCGGTCCTCGCCCTCGCCTCGCACATCCCCTCCGGCGAGATCGGCCTCGGGTACTTCCAGGAGACCCACCCCGACCGGCTGTTCGCCGAGTGCAGCCACTACAGCGAGCTGATCTCCAACCCGAAGCAGATGCCCCGGCTGCTCCAGACGGCCATCCAGAACGCGGTGGGCCGCAGCGGCGTCAGCGTGGTGTCGCTGCCCGGCGACATCGCCGCCGAGCCCGCGCCCGAGAGGGCCGCCGAGACCGCCATCGTCACCTCCCGGCCCACCGTCCGGCCCGGCGACGCCGAGATCGACCGGCTCGTCGAGATGATCGACGAGGCCGACAAGATCGCCCTGTTCTGCGGCAGCGGTACGGCGGGCGCGCACGCAGAGGTGATGGAGTTCGCCGAGCGGATCAAGTCCCCGGTCGGGCACGCGCTGCGCGGCAAGGAGTTCATCCAGTACGACAATCCGTACGACGTCGGCATGAGCGGGCTGCTCGGCTACGGCGCCGCCTACGAGGCCACCCACGAGTGCGACCTGCTGATCCTGCTCGGCACCGACTTCCCGTACAACGCCTTCCTGCCCACCGATGTGAAGATCGCCCAGATCGACGTCCGGCCCGAGAACCTCGGCCGCCGCTCCAGGCTCGACCTCGCGGTGTGGGGCGATGTGAAGGAGACCCTGCGCTGTCTCGTGCCGAGGGTGCGGGTCAAGACGGACCGGCGCTTCCTGGACCGGATGCTCAAGAAGCACGCGGACTCCCTGGAGGGGGTCGTCAAGGCGTACACGAGGAAGGTGGACAAGCACGTCCCGATCCACCCCGAGTACGTGGCCGCCGTCCTGGACGAAGTGGCCGACGACGACGCCGTGTTCACCATCGACACGGGCATGTGCAACGTCTGGGGCGCCCGCTACATCTCGCCCAACGGACGCCGCCGCATCATCGGTTCCTTCTCGCACGGCTCGATGGCCAACGCGCTGCCGATGGCGATCGGCGCGCAGTTCACCGACCGCCGCCGCCAGGTGGTGTCCATGTCCGGGGACGGCGGCTTCGCCATGCTGATGGGCGACTTCCTGACCCTGGTGCAGTACGACCTGCCGGTGAAGGTCGTCCTGTTCGACAACTCCTCACTGGGCATGGTGGAGCTGGAGATGATGGTCGCGGGCCTGCCCGCCTACGGAACGGCCATGAAGAACCCCGACTTCGCCGCCGTCGCCCGCGCCTGCGGCGCCCACGGCGTCCGGGTGGAGAAGCCCAGGCACCTCGCCGGCGCCCTGAAGGAGGCCTTCAGTCACAAGGGCCCCGCCCTCGTGGACGTCGTCACCGACCCCAACGCCCTGTCGATCCCGCCGAAGATCAAGGCCGAGATGGTCACCGGGTTCGCGCTGTCGGCCTCGAAGATGGTGCTGGACGGAGGCGTCGGCCGGATGGTGCAGATGGCGCGCTCCAACCTGCGCAACGTGCCCCGGCCGTAGGCCCGTCGGGACAGGGGAGCGCCGGACAACTGGCGTGGGCCATTCCACATGACTGGCCCGCGCCCGACGGGGCATGGATCTCCGTGAACGTGTTCGAACTGGAGGGGAACCGACATCGGCACGCGGGCGGGGGCCATGAAGAGGCAGGCACGAGGGGGCGGTCCCGCGACGGCCGGGGCCTCCTCGGCTCGGACGACGGAGGAACACACGCAGGGACCGGCGGGCGGAGAGACGGACGGCCTCCCGGGACGGCCCGTCCCGCCGCAGCTCAGACGCAGGCTGGGGCGGGCCGACCTCAAGGCGGTGCCCGAGGCGCGACGGGCGCTGCGCGCACTGCTGCGCCACTGGGGCAGGCCCGGCACGTCGGAGGTCGCGGAACTGCTCACCAGCGAACTGGTCACCAACGCGCTCGTCCACACCGACGACGACGCGATCCTGACGGCCACCGTGTCACCGCGCGGACTGCGCGTGGAGGTACGGGACTTCGTGGCCCGCCGGCCCAGACCCCGGACACCGGGGACGGGCGACGGCACCGGCGGCCGGGGCCTGGTCCTGGTGCAGTCCCTCGCGGACACCTGGGGCGTGTGCATGCACGGGGTCGGAAAGTCCGTCTGGTTCGAACTGGGCGCGGACGCCGCGTGAACGGGTGGGGGGCGCGGCCCGCAGGCCGCGCCCCCCACCCGTTCACCGGTCCAGTCGGCTCGTTCCTAGCCGAACTGCTGCTCCAGGTCCTTGAGCTTGCGCTCCAGGGAGTCGAGGCGCGGCAGGGCCATTGTGTCGTCCTCCGCGGTGAGGTCGACGGTGGAGCTCTCGGATCCCTTGCGGACGGGCTGAAGGGACGGACGCGCGCGCACGGGAAGCTCCGCCGCCGCTATGGCAGGCTCCGCGGTGACCTGCGTGGAGCCGCGCTCCAGGGCCTGCTGCTCGACGTGCTGGCCGCCCCGGCCGATGAAGCCGCGGTGGCCCCGGCTGAGCGCCTTCAACTGCGCCCGCTCCATGCGCTCCTGATCGCGCCGCAGCCGCCGGCTCTCCGCCTTCTGGCGCTCGTCCTCGCGCACCTCGTCGACCGCCTCGTCCAGGCTCCGCACGCCCTCCAGGAGCATCAGCGACCAGGCCTTGTAGGTCTCGCGCGGCGCCCGCAGCCAGCGGACTATGCGGATCTGCGGCAGCGGGCGCGGCACCAGACCCTGCTCGCGCAGGGCGGCCCGGCGGGTCTGCTTCAGCGCGCGGTCGAACAGGACAGCGGCCGAGAGCGACATGCCCGCGAAGAAGTGCGGCGCCCCCGCGTGGTCGAGGCCCCTGGGCGCGTGCACCCAGTTGAACCAGGCCGCGGCGGCGGCGAACATCCACACGAGTATCCGCGAGCCGAGCGCCGCGTCACCGTGGCTGGCCTCGCGCACCGCGAGCACGGAACAGAACATCGCCGCGCCGTCCAGACCGAACGGCACCAGGTACTGCCAGCCGTCGGTCAGGCCGAGGTTCTGCTCGCCGAAGCCGACCAGGCCGTGGAAGGAGAGTGCCGCGGCCACCGCCGCACAGCAGAACAGCAGAACGTAGGAGGCCGTGCCGTAGATGGCCTCCTTGCGCCTGCGGCGCTCCTCGCTGCGCTCCCACGAGTCGTCCGCGCTCGCGTTCTCCCCGGAGGAGCGCTTGCCGCGCGCGAGCACCGCAACCGCCGCCAGCACGCCCAGGAGCAGCACGGCGCCCGGAAGCAGCCAGTTCAGCGATATGTCGGTCAGTCTCATCTGGGGTCCCTTGCATTGGGATAGGGCGTAACGCCCGCCATAGTGGCCCAATCCCGTCGGCCCTCAGGGGTTTTCGGGGCAAGAGGCCGCCAAGGAGGTGCAAGGGGATGCCCGGGGCGGCGTTCTGCTCGAACTGCCGCTTGAGGGGCGGGAGTTGAGTTCGAATAAGACTACCCGTACCGGTGGTTCCGCGGAAAGTTCCCGTGGCAGGTGAGGAATTTGTGAATCACCTGTGACCTTGTGGGTGTCCCAGTCGCGAGTGATCTTACGCGATCGCGGGGGTGCACCGGACCGGCCGGGCGGTCCGGGTCAGGTGTGACGAGGGCTCAGCCCGCCGCCGTGGCCGTCAGCTTGGCGATCCGGTCCGCGTCGCGGGTGCGCGGGCAGGTGACGCAGAGGTCCTCGGGGCGCACGGTGTAGAACATGCAGCAGCTGGCCCGGTCGCGGGTGGGCAGGGACTCGCCGTCCGGCCCCGTCAGTACCCGGAAGGCGGCGGAGCCGACGTACGGCCGGGTCGCCCCCGGCAGCAGCAGCTCCAGTTCGCGCACCGCCCGCTCCTGTTCGCCGAGCAGATGGGCGACGTACCAGAGTCCCTCGACGACCTCGTCGGTCGCCATGCCCCACAGGGCGCGCCCGCGCCGCCGCATACGGGGGCCGAATCCGGCCAGCACCGGCTCCAGGTGCTCGGCGACGGCCGAGCGGAGTTCGGCCCGCAGCGCCTCCTCGTCGCGTACGACGCGCGCGCCGGGCAGTGCGGCCGCGGGGTCGTCCGGCAGGCAGGCGAAGGCGGCGGGGCGTACGGCCATGCGGCCGGCGGCCCGGTCGTAGGAGACGTGGGTCACGGGGAGGCGGGGCACCCGGCGGCGCAGGAACCAGGGCACGGTGAACAGCAGGCAGGCGGGCCAGGCGTAGCGGTGCAGTCCGAAGCTCGCCACGACGTCCGGGCGGGCATGCGTGCCGTAGTCCCGCAGCACCTGGGCGTCGTCCCAGGCCAGGAACGCGTCCAGGCCGCTCCCGCCCGCCGCGAGGGAGGCGGCCGAGGTCCAGCCGTCGCCGTCCGGGACGCTCTCGCCGGGGCCCGTCTCCGTCACCGCGAGTCCGGGGAAGGCCTCGGTGAGGCGGGCGTAGGCGTCCGCTACGGCCGAAGAGGGCACAGGCATGCCGGACCACCGTTTTCACGTTCGATTGTAGGTAAGGCTTACCTTACTTCAGCCGATCGGAATGTGAAGCCTTGGCCTGCAGCGCCTAAGGTGCTTGACGGCAGAGCGACAAGCCGCCGTAATGACCCCAAGCACCCCAAGTACCTCAAGCACCGCGAGCCCGGAGGAGAACCGTGAAGCAGGGCGCACAGGACTCCGCCGGTACCCGGACCCCCGGGGCCGGCCGGGGCGCCGTGCCTCGCGTGCCGCGCCAGCCGCAGGTCGCGGACCCGCGGATGGCGCGGGAAGCCGGGGAGCCGCGGCGGGACCAGGAGTCCCCAGCCGCCGCGGACCTCCCTCGGGCGGGCGTCCGCGGCGAGCACACGCACGGCGAACCGCCCGTCCCGCATCCCCGGCCCCTCGTACGGCGCTCCTCGGTACGCGGCCAGATCCTGCAGGCCCTGCGCACCGCCCTGGTGGCGGGGGAGCTGAAACCCGGCGAGGTCTACTCGGCACCCGCGCTCGGCGAGCGGTTCGGGGTCTCCGCGACCCCCGTGCGCGAGGCGATGCAGCAGCTCACGCTGGAGGGCGCCGTGGAGGTCGTGCCCAACCGCGGCTTCCGGGTGATCGAGCGGGGCGACCGCGAGCTCGCCGAACTGGCCGAGGTGCGGGCCCTGCTGGAGGTGCCGGTGATGCTGCGGCTGGCCCGCCGTGTGCCCGTCGAGCGCTGGGACGAACTGCGCCCGCTCGCCGAGGCCACCGTGCGGGCCGCGTCCTCCGGGTGCCGGGCGACCTACGCCGACGCCGACCGCGCCTTCCATCGCGCGGTGCTGTCCCTCTCCGGGAACGGCCAGCTCGTCCAGATCGCCGAGGACCTGCACCGCCGCGCCCAGTGGCCGCTCGTCGGCGGCTCCGCGCGCCCGGCCCGCGCCGACCTCGTCGCCGACGCGGCCGAGCACACGGCCCTCCTGGACGCCCTCGTCGCACGGGACGTCGACGTGGTACGCGCCCTGGTCGCCGAGCACTTCGCGGGCGCGGACTGAGGTTCCCGTCCTTCGCGCGGGGCGAGCAAGGTGTGTGTCCCTGCGCGGGTCGAGTACGGCATGTGTAGCTGCGCGAGCCGAGCACGGCGCGTGCCCCTGCGCGGGGCGAGCACGGCTG
>NZ_JBSFJL010000011.1:97587-215816 GCF_053598035.1 Streptomyces sp. NPDC001204
TGACGCTGCCGCTCAGCCCGACAACGGCCGCGTCCTCCGTTCAGGCCGTTGCGGTTCACGTCCTTCGCACGGGCCGTGTGCGGAGTGTGTCCCTGCGCGGGCCGAGCACGGCGTGTGTTCCTGCGCGGGGCGAGCACGGCTGACGCTGCCGCTCAGCCCGACAACGGCCGCGTCCTCCGTTCAGGCCGTTGCGGTTCACGTCCTTCGCACGGGCCGTGTGCGGAGTGTGTCCCTGCGGGGGCCGAGCAAGGTGTGTGTTCCTGCGCGGGCCGAGCAAGGTGTGTGTCCCTGCGCGGGCCGGGTGCCGCCCGCGTTCTCCGCTCCGGCACGGGCATCGTTGCCTGCCGCGGCACCGGAGGGCGCGGACCGAATACGGCCCGCGCCCCGCGCTCGGACCGCGTGCGGTCCGTGCCCCCGCCTTCGCCGTTCAGGCCGTGGCCGCGCCCGGCGCCGGTGTCGGTGGTGCCGGGGTCAACTGCTGTGCCAGCCACGTCGGTACGCCCCCCAGCAGCCGGAACAGCCGTCGTGCCTCCTCGCGCAGGCGGGACGCCTCCGGTTCGGTCTCCGTGTCGGCCAGGGAGACCAGGGCCGGCGCGGTGCCGACGAGGTAGCCCAGTTCCTCGCGGATCCGCAGCGACTCGGCGAACCCGTTCCGGGCCTCCGCCAACTCGCCGTCCCGCAACGCCAGTCCGGCCAGATGGCGCCAGGTGAAGGAGAGCAGCAGCGGATCGGCGTGGGCGATCGCGCCCGCGTGCGCGCGCCGGTACGCGGCGTGCGCGGCCTGCGGGGAGCGGGTGAGGTTCTCGGCGATCAGACCGCGCCGGAAGTCCAGCAGGGCCCGCCCCGGCACCCCGGGCGGGATCAGCGCCGCGGCCCGGCCGAGCGCCGACCGCGCCTCGTCCGCCCGGTCCCGTACGCCGTGCAGCGTGGCCGCGTAGGCAAGGTACCCGCGTTCACAAGCGGCGGCGCCCCGCTCCTCGTCGGTGTGGGCCAGCGCCTCGGCGGTGCGCAGCGCGTCCTCGGCCTCCTCCCAGCCGGCCTCGGTGTAGAGGCAGCGTTCCACCAGCAGCGCGGTTCTCTGCAGCGCCGCGGCCGCGGTGGCCGACTGGAGCAGCGCCGCCGCGTCGGCCCAGCACGCGCGTGAGCGCAGCCGCCATACCGCGGTCTGGAGTGGATCGTCACCAGGGGTCGTTCCGTTACCAGACATGGCGGTATGCGCCACGTTGCCCTCCCCGAGCACGCCATCGAGCCTTGAGTGGTGGCGGCATCTCAGCACGAAATCCGTGGCCCGGCCAAGAGGATGGGTGAAAAATTTCACAAAGTCGTGGGACGGAGGAGGCCGCAGGTGGCGCGCCGTGCCCGTCCGCCGCGGCCTCAACTCATGCGCAGCGCCAGGAAGAAGTCCAGCTTGTCCTCGAGGCGGGACAGGTCACGGCCCGTCAACTGCTCGATACGCCCGACCCGGTAGCGCAGCGTGTTGACGTGCAGGTGGAGCCGGGTGGCGCAGCGGGTCCAGGAGCCGTCGCAGTCGAGGAAGGCCTCCAGGGTGGGGATCAGCTCGGCGCGGTGCCGGCGGTCGTAGTCCCGCAGCGGGTCCAGCAGCCGCGCGGTGAACGCGCGGCGCACGTCGTCCGGGACGAAGGGCAGCAGCAGGACGTGGGAGGCCAGCTCCTGGTGCCCGGCCGCGCAGACGCGGCCGGTGCGCGCCGCCGCGACCCGCCGGGCGTGCCGGGCCTCCTCCAGCGCCCCGCGCAGCCCCTCGGGCGAGTGCACGGCCGCGCTGACGCCCAGGGTGAGCCGCCCGTCGTCGTCGAGGCCTGCCGACAGCGGGTCGCGCACGGCCTCCAGCAGCGCGTCGGCGAGGATCCCGGTCTCGGAGCCGTCGTGCTCGGCCGAGACGGCCGGGAGCGGGACCAGCGCGACCGCCTCGTCGCCCGTGTGGGCGACGGCGATCCGGTCGGAGGGCTCGGGACCGGTGCTCTGCGGGTCGACGAGGATCTCCTCCAGCAGCGACTGGGCGATCGGCCCGCTCTCGTTCTCCCCGTCGTCCCACTCGACCCGGGCCACGACCACCTGCCAGTGCGGGGCCGCCCCGAGGCCGGGCAGCAGCACCGGCGCGGCGACCCTCAGCCGCGCGGCGATCTCCGCGGGCGGCGCGCCGCTCTGCACCAGCTCCAGCACCTCCTGGGCCAGCCGCCTGCGCACCGTGCGGGCCGCGTCCCGGCGGTCCCGTTCGACCGCGATCAGCTGGGTGACGCCCTGGAGCAGATCCAGCCGCTCCTCGGGCCACTCGCCCGCGTCCGCCTCCACGGCCAGCAGCCAGTCCGACAGCACCGTCTCGCGCACCTCCCGCGCGGCCCGCGGGGAGCGGCCGCCGCCGCGGATGGGGAACAGGGAGTACGTCGTCGGGCCCAGCGCCACCCGGTGCGGGCCGCGCCGGCCGGTGCGGGCGGCCGCCAGGTGCTCGGCGGCGAGCCGGGCGCACACGTCGGCGGGCAGCGCCGGGCCCGCCACCTTGGGCCCGGCGATCAGCCGGCCGGTGGGGGAGAGCAGCCAGGCCCGCAGGTCCAGGTCGGAGCCCAGCAGGTCCAGCACCACGTCCGGGCCGCCGCCCGCCGGGCCGGCCGTCATCATCCTGCGGTGCCGCTCCACCACGGCCGCCAGGTCACCGGCGCGCTCGCCGGACACCTGCCGCACCACGTGCTCGGTGATCGTCGCGAACGCCACCGACTCGTTCACCGCGAACAGCGGCAGCCGGTGCCGGGCGCAGGCCGCCACGAGGTCGTCGGGCACGGGCCCGAGTTCGGCCTCACCGGCCGCCAGGGCGGCCACTCCGGCCCGCACCAGGATCCGTACGAACGGCTCGGAGTCGGCGGCGTCACGGCGCCAGGCGAGCCCCGACAGCACCAGCTCACCGCCGGAGAGGTAGCGGCTGGGATCGCGCAGGTCGGTGGTCATGACACCCCGGACGGTGCGGTCCAGCTCGTCCTCCCCGCCGAGCAGCTTCAGGCCCAGCGCATCGGTGTCCAGCAGTGCGCGCAGCCGCATTCTCGTCGCCGCCGTTCTGTGTCTAGAAAACTACGATGGATCAAGTGGCGAGGGCCCGGCCGCGCGGCCGGGCAGCAGCTCCGCCAAGAGATGAGTCCGCGTCCCCTCGGCCACCTCTGTTTCCAGGGGAACCCAAGAGGTTTCTGAAGACCTCGGTTCATACGAATCTACAAGATGCCCGCGTCGACCAGCCAAACCCTTCATGTTTTCGGTGACTGACCGAGCCGGAGCGGGCAACGGTGTACTGACCCCACTCCGCGTAAAAGGGACAGGAACGAGCCGGGCCCGCCGCACACGGATTGGCTCAATCTGTACGACTCACGAGACGAAGAAGAGAGCCGGTCATGGACTTCCTTCGCCCCGCCAGCTGGGAGGAGGCGCTCGCCGCGAAGGCCGAGCACCCCGCCGCTGTGCCGATTGCGGGTGGCACCGACGTGATGGTCGAGATCAACTTCGACCACCGCCGGCCCGAGTATCTGCTCGACCTGAACCGCGTCCCGGACCTCTACGAGTGGGAGGTCGGCGAGGACGCCGTGCGGCTCGGCGCCTCCGTTCCGTACTCGAAGATCATGGAGAACCTGCGGGCCGAGCTGCCGGGCCTGGCCCTCGCCTCGCACACGGTGGCCTCCCCGCAGATCCGCAACCGCGGCGGCGTCGGCGGCAACCTCGGCACCGCCTCCCCGGCCGGCGACGCCCACCCCGCCCTGCTGGCGGCCGGCGCGGAGGTCGAGGTGGAGTCGGTCCGCGGCTCCCGCCGCATCCCGATCGACGCCTTCTACACCGGCGTCAAGCGCAACGCCCTGGAGCCCGACGAGCTGATCCGCGCCGTCCACGTCGCGAAGGCCGACGGACCGCAGCAGTTCTCCAAGGTCGGCACCCGCAACGCCATGGTCATCGCCGTGTGCGCCTTCGGCCTCGCCCTGCACCCGCAGACCCGTACGGTGCGCACCGGCATCGGCTCGGCCGCGCCCACGCCCATCCGGGCCAGGGCCGCCGAGGAGTTCCTGAACGCGGCGCTCGACGAGGGCGGCTTCTGGGACAGCGGGGAGATCATCACCCCCTCCGTCGCCCGGCAGTTCGCGCAGCTGTGCTCCGCCGCCTGCAACCCGATCGACGACGTCCGGGGCACCGCGAGCTACCGCCGCCACGCGGTGGGCGTCATGGCCCGCCGGACGCTCAGCTGGACCTGGGAGTCGTACCGCGGCGCCCGCCGAACGAACGAGGGAGCGGCGTGATGCGCGTCAACTTCACCGTCAATGGACGCCCCCAGCAGGCCGACGACGTCTGGGAGGGCGAGTCCCTGCTGTACGTGCTGCGCGAGCGACTGGGGCTGCCCGGCTCCAAGAACGCCTGCGAGCAGGGCGAGTGCGGCTCCTGCACGGTGCGCCTGGACGGCGTGCCGGTGTGCTCCTGCCTGGTCGCCGCCGGGCAGGTCGAGGGCCGCGAGGTCGTGACCGTCGAGGGCCTGGCGGACTACGCCAGGCAGCGGTCCTGCGGCACGGGCGCCTGCGGTACGACGCTGGAGGACGCCCAGCGGTGGCAGCCGCGGGGCCCCGGCGCGCAGACCGGCGTGGAGGGCGAACTCTCGCCGGTCCAGCAGGCGTTCATCGACGCGGGCGCCGTCCAGTGCGGATTCTGCACCCCGGGCCTGCTGGTCGCCGCCGACGAGATGCTGGAGCGCAACCCCAACCCGACCGACGCGGACATCCGCGAGGCCCTGTCGGGCAATCTGTGCCGCTGCACGGGCTACGAGAAGATCATGGACGCGGTCCGCCTGGCGGCCGCCCGGCAGTCCGAGGGGGTCTGAGCATGGCGGCCAACGGCGCTCCCACCAAAATCACCCAGGGTTCGCAGACCAGGGGCGGCATCGGCGAGTCCACGCTCCGTCCCGACGGCATCCTCAAGGTCACCGGCGAGTTCGCGTACTCCTCCGACATGTGGCACGAGGACATGCTCTGGGGCCAGATCCTGCGCTCCACGGTCGCGCACGCCGAGATCGTCTCGATCGACACCGCCGAGGCCCTCGCCATGCCGGGCGTGTACGCCGTGATGACGTACGACGACCTGCCCACCGAGGTGAAGAACTACGGCCTGGAGATCCAGGACACCCCGGTCCTGGCCCACGGCAAGGTCCGCCACCACGGCGAGCCCGTCGCCGTCGTCGCCGCCGACCACCCCGAGACCGCCCGTCGCGCCGCCGCCAAGATCAAGGTGGAGTACCGGGAACTGCCGGTGATCACCGACGAGGCCTCGGCGACCGCACCGGACGCGGTCCTCGTCCACGAGAACCGCACCGACCACCACGCCGGCCACGTCCCGCACCCCAACGTCGTCCACCGCCAGCCGATCGTCCGCGGCGACGCCGAACAGGCCGCGGGGAGAGCCGACTTCGTCGTCAAGGGGGAGTACCACTTCGGCATGCAGGACCAGGCCTTCCTCGGCCCCGAGTCCGGGCTCGCCGTGCCCGAGGAGGACGGCGGCGTCCACCTCTACATCGCCACCCAGTGGCTGCACAGCGACCTGCGCCAGATCGCGCCGGTGCTCGGCCTGCCGCCGGAGAAGGTCCGCATGACGCTGGCCGGCGTCGGCGGCGCCTTCGGCGGGCGCGAGGACCTGTCGATGCAGATCCACGCCTGCCTGCTGGCGCTGCGCACCGGCAAGCCCGTCAAGATCGTCTACAACCGGTTCGAGTCCTTCTTCGGACACGTCCACCGCCACCCGGCCAAGCTGTACTACGAGCACGGGGCCACCAAGGACGGCAAGCTCACCCACGTCAAGTGCCGGATCGTGCTGGACGGCGGCGCGTACGCCTCCGCCTCCCCGGCGGTCGTCGGCAACGCCGCCTCGCTCGGCATCGGCCCCTACGAGGTCGACGACGTCGACATCGAGGCCATCGCCCTCTACACCAACAACCCGCCCTGCGGCGCCATGCGCGGCTTCGGCGCGGTCCAGGCGTGCTTCGCCTACGAGGCGCAGATGGACAAGCTCGCCGACGCCGTCGGCATGGACCGGGTGGAGTTCCGGCAGCTGAACGCCATGTCCCAGGGCACGATCATGCCGACCGGGCAGCCGGTCGACTCCCCGGCCCCGGTCGCCGAACTCCTGCGCCGCGTCAAGGCGATGCCGATGCCGCCGGAGCGCCAGTGGGAGAGCTCCGAGGGCGCCGACGTGCGGCAGTTGCCCGGCGGCCTGTCCAACACCACGCACGGCGAAGGCGTCGTACGCGGGGTGGGCTACGCGGTCGGCATCAAGAACGTCGGCTTCTCCGAGGGCTTCGACGACTACTCCACCGCCAAGGTCCGCATGGAGGTCGTCGGCGGCGAGCCGGTCGCCACCGTGCACACCGCGATGGCGGAGGTCGGCCAGGGCGGCGTCACCGTCCACGCGCAGATCGCCCGCACCGAGCTGGGCGTCACCCAGGTGACCATCCACCCGGCCGACACCCGGGTGGGCAGCGCCGGTTCGACGTCCGCCTCCCGGCAGACGTACGTCACCGGCGGCGCCGTCAAGAACGCCTGCGAACTCGTGCGCGAGAGGGTCCTGGAGATCGGGCGCCGCAAGTTCGGCTCCTTCCACCCGGCCTGGGCCACCGCCGAACTCCTCCTGGAGGGCGGCAAGGTCGTCACCGACGGCGGCGAGGCCCTCGCCGACCTGGTGGACGTCCTCGAGGACGAGGCCGTCGAGGTGGAGGAGGAGTGGCGGCACCGGCCGACCGAACCGTTCGACCTGCGCACCGGTCAGGGCAACGGCCATGTGCAGTACTCCTTCGCCGCGCACCGCGCGGTCGTCGAGGTGGACACCGACCTCGGCCTGGTGAAGGTGATCGAGCTGGCCTGCGCCCAGGACGTCGGCAAGGCGCTCAACCCGCTGTCCGTCGTCGGCCAGATCCAGGGCGGCACCACCCAGGGCCTGGGCGTGGCGGTCATGGAGGAGATCGTCGTCGACCCGAAGACGGCGAAGGTGCGCAACCCTTCCTTCACGGACTACCTCATCCCCACCATCCTCGACACGCCCACCATCCCCGTCGACGTGCTCGAACTCGCCGACGACCACGCGCCGTACGGGCTGCGCGGCGTCGGCGAGGCCCCCACCCTGTCGTCCACACCCGCCGTCCTGGCGGCGATCCGCAACGCGACGGGACTGGAGCTGAACCGCACGCCGGTCCGGCCGGAACACCTCACCGGCATGTGAGCCCACGGCGTCCGAACCGATGAACCCCCGGGGGGAGTCCGCCCCCGGGGACCCCAACCGTTCGTCTCGGGCCGTCCCCCGGGTCGTCCATTCCCAGATCCCGCATGCCGTCGGCGGCATCGGGTGTCCCTGTGAACCTTGGGAGATGGCCCCATGACCCAGCAGTCAGTGGAGCCGAGGACCACCGCCGAGGACGCGGGCGCGGGCAGCCGCGTCCCGGCGGGCCGGTCCTGGCTCGACCGCTACTTCCACATATCCCGGCGGGGATCCACGGTCGCGCGTGAAGTGCGCGGCGGCGTCACCACCTTCATGGCGATGGCGTACATCCTGCTCCTCAACCCCCTGATCCTGTCCGGCAAGGACGCCGCCGGCGACACCCTCGGCCAGAAGGCCCTGATCACCGCGACCGCGTTCGCCGCGGCCCTCACCACCCTGCTGATGGGCCTCGTCGGCAGGGTGCCGCTCGCCCTCGCCGCCGGCCTGTCCGTCTCCGGCGTCCTGTCCTCGCAGGTCGCGCCGCAGATGACCTGGCCGCAGGCGATGGGCATGTGCGTGGTCTACGGCGTGGTCATCATGCTGTTGGTGGTCACCGGCCTACGCGAGATGATCATGAACGCCATCCCGCAGGCGCTCAAGCACGGGATCACCATCGGCATCGGCCTGTTCATCGCGCTCATCGGCTTCTACAAGTCCGGCTTCGTGCACCAGGGCAGGACCACCCCGGTCACCCTCGGCCCGGCCGGCGAACTCGCGGGCTGGCCGGTGCTGCTCTTCGCCTGCACCCTGCTGCTGATCTTCATGCTCCAGGCCCGCGACGTCCCCGGCGCCATCCTCATCGGCATCGTCGGCGGCACCGTGGCGGCGGCCGTCCTGAACTGGGCGGGCGTTATCAAGTCGGACGCCTGGGCGGGCGGCGCGCCCGTACTGCACGGCGGCGCGGTGTCGATGCCCGACTTCTCGCTCTTCGGGCACGTCGAGTTCGGCGGCTGGGGCCAGGTCGGCGCGATGACGGTCGGCGTGATCGTCTTCACTCTGGTCCTGGCCGGCTTCTTCGACGCGATGGCCACCATCATCGGCGTCGGCACCGAGGCGAAGCTGGCCGACGCCGAGGGCCGGATGCCCGGCCTGTCCAAGGCGCTGTTCATCGACGGCGCGGGCGGCGCGATCGGCGGCGTCGCCGGCGGGTCCGGGCAGACCGTGTTCATCGAGTCGGCGACCGGCGTCGGCGAGGGCGCCCGCACGGGCCTCGCCTCGGTCGTCACCGGCCTGTTCTTCGCTGCCTGCCTGTTCTTCACCCCGCTCACCGCGATCGTCCCGCAGGAGGTCGCGGCCGCCGCGCTGGTGGTCATCGGGGCCATGATGCTGATGAACGCGCGGCACGTGGACTGGGCCGACCGGTCCACCGCGATCCCGGTCTTCCTCACCGTGGTCCTGATGCCGTTCACGTACACCATCACCACCGGTGTCGCGGCCGGGGTCGTCTCGTACACCGCCATCAAGGCCGCCCAGGGCAGGGCCCGGGAGATCGGGGCCTTCATGTGGGGCCTGACGGCGGTCTTCCTCGTGTACTTCGCACTCAGCCCCATCGAGAGCTGGCTGGGCGTGCGCTAGCGGCGTTCACCGCCCACCGGCCACCGCCCGCCGACGACGCGCCCTCCCCACGACCGCCGCAAGGAGACCGACAGATGCTGGACATCGCCGAGGAACTGGACCGGTGGGTCGCGCAGGGACGCGACTTCGCCGTGGCCACCGTGGTGGCCGTCGGCGGCAGCGCACCTCGCCGGCCGGGTGCCGCCCTCGCGGTCGACGCCGACGGCACGGCCATCGGCTCCGTCTCCGGCGGCTGTGTGGAGGGCGCCGTCTACGAGCTGTGCCGGCAGGCGCTGGAGGACGGCGAGACCGTCCTGGAGCGCTTCGGCTACAGCGATGAGGACGCCTTCGCCGTCGGCCTGACCTGCGGCGGCGTCATCGACATCCTCGTCACACCGGTACGGGCCGCCGATCCGCTCCGTACCGTGGCCGCGTCCG
This sequence comes from Streptomyces sp. NPDC001204, assembly GCF_053598035.1. Classification (NCBI taxonomy): domain Bacteria; kingdom Bacillati; phylum Actinomycetota; class Actinomycetes; order Kitasatosporales; family Streptomycetaceae; genus Streptomyces; species Streptomyces sp. NPDC001204. The sequence goes on from NZ_JBSFJL010000011.1 coordinate 106,855, forward strand.
CGCTGGCCGCCGCCGCGCGCGGGGAGGCGGCGGCCCTCGCGCGGATCGTGTCCGGTCCGGCCCGACTGCTGGGCAGGGCGCTGCTGGTCCGCCCGGACGGCTCCTGGGAGGGCGGCCTCGGCGGCCACCCGGAACTGGACCGCACGGTCGTCGGCGAGGCGTCCGCCTTCCTGGACGCCGGACGCACCGGCACCCTGGAGATCGGTGAGCGGGGCTCGCGCTGCGGCGCCCCGCTCACCGTCCTCGTCGAGTCCGCGGTGCCGCCACCCCGGATGATCGTCTTCGGCGCGATCGACTTCGCCTCGGCGCTGGTGCGCATCGGCAAGTTCCTCGGCTTCCACGTCACGGTGTGCGACGCCCGGCCCGTCTTCGCCACCCGGGCCCGCTTCCCGGAGGCCGACGAGATCGTCGTCGAGTGGCCGCACGAGTACCTGGCCCGCACCGGGGTCGACGCCCGCACGGTGCTGTGCGTCCTGACCCACGACGCCAAGTTCGACATTCCCCTGCTCGAGCTGGCGCTGCGCCTTCCGGTGGCCTACGTCGGCGCCATGGGCTCCCGCCGCACCCACCTCGACCGCAACCGCCGTCTGCGCGAAGTCGGCGTTACGGAGCTGGAGTTGGCGCGGCTGCGGTCCCCGATCGGCCTCGACCTCGGCGCCCGTACGCCCGAGGAGACGGCCCTGTCGATCGCCTCCGAGATCGTCGCCGACCGGCGCGGCGGCAGCGGTGTGTCCCTCACCGGAGCACACACCCCGATCCACCACGACGGCGTGCCCGCGGCCACCGAGCGGATCGGCTCGGTGGCCTGACGGCACGTCAGCCTTCTCAGGGCTGCCGGAGCAGCCGGTTCAGCGCCCGTCCGAACACCGACCGGGCCGCGCCGCGCAGGGGTTCGTCGAACAGGCCCGGCAGGAAGCGGACCCGCAGTTCCTCCCGCCACACCACCCGCGTACGGCCCCCGGGGCCGGGCCGCACCTCGAACTCGGCCCAGCCCAGCACCACTCGGCCCCGCTTCTCCACCCGGCACAGCCCCGGCTCGCCGTCGGCCGGCGGGCGCCAGACGGTGACCTCCATCGGATCGTCGAAGCCGAGCGGACCGATCCCCGAGCGGGCCACGAACACCGTGCCCTCCCGGGTCGGCGCGGACGTGACCACGTTGATACGGGTCAACGGCACCGCGTCGGCATGCCGCGACCACCGCGTGATCCGCCGCCACGCCTCGTCGAGGGGGAGCGGCGCGGTGCGTTCGAGCGAGAAGTTCACCACGCCACGATCGTAGGCAATCGGGGGCCTCCCCTTGTGCGTTCGCCGCCCGCTCACACGGTTGGCTCATCGCCCGGCCCTTCCGCGTATGCACCCGATCACGGGGGGGGCTACCGGATCCGTCCCGGCGGCGGTGGCTGAACCGGGTCACGCGTCAGGAGCGCGGCCCGGTCCCGCGGGTCGTCCTACGGCCGGTACACCTTGCCCGGCTCCGCCCTGCCCGGCGCCAGCAACTGCGGCACGGTGACGAAGACGTACCCCCGTTCCTTCAGCGCGTCGATGATCCCGGGCACCGCGGGCACCGTGCCCGCGTAGATGTCGTGCAGCAGGATGATCCCGTCCCGGGAGGACTGGTCGAGGACACGCTGGGTGATCAGCGCGGAGTCGGTCGTGGTGTAGTCCTTGGCGGTCACGCTCCACAGGACCTCGGCCACGCCCAGCTCCTCGCAGATCCGGTGCACGGTGTCGTCGGTGCGGCCCTGCGGCGGCCGCATCAGGGTCGGCTTGTGCCCGGTCAGCCGCTCTATCTCCTCGTTCGGGCGCCGTATCTCCTCGCGTACGCGCTCCGCCGGTATCCGGGTCAGGATCTGGTGGTCCCAGGTGTGGTTCGCGACCTCGTGGCCCTCCGCGGCCATGCGGACGACCAGCTCCGGGTACTTCTCGATGTGCCGGGCACCGAGCAGGAAGAAGGTCGCCGGTACCTGTTTCTCCTTGAGGATGTCGAGCAGCCGGGCGGAGTTCTCGCTCGGCCCCGCGTCGAAGGTCAGCGCGATGCACTTGGCGTGCCGGCAGTCCACCGTGCCGAACCCGGCCGGCGCGCCCGCCGCGGGGTGCGCGCGGGCCGCGCTCGGCGCCGTGCCGTCGCGGGCGCAGCCGCTCAGCGCGAGACACGCGGCCGTCAGTGCCGCCAGCGCCGTCGATGCCCGGAACCGGGCCCCCGTTTTCGTCGTCTTCCTGGTCACACAAGGCATGCCGGGACTATATGCCGCGTGTATAGACGCGGTGTATAGCGGGGTCGAATAACCGATCGAAAGCGAGGGTCTGGACCGGTCGAACGGGCACCACGGCGGCCACGGCGGGGACCGGGCCCGTCGGCGGTGTGTCAGGACTCGGCCCGGCGGCACAGCAGCCGCAGGACGGAGAACAGCGTCACCGGCCACACCGCCGCGAACCCCCAGATCACGCCCGGCTCCGCGGTGACGGCACCGGCCGTCAGGAGGGCGGCGGAGAGCGCCACCAGCAGCACCACGGTCCACATCCCGGGAGCGTAGGACGCCACCCGGGAGAGGGCCGGTGGTCTGCGCGCCGACCGCAGCCGCCGGACCAGACGGCGGTCACGGCTGAGGGCGCGTTCTATCTCGTTCAGGATCCGCTGTTCGCGGTCGGGGAGTCGGCCTGTCGACACTGTTGCTCCTACGGGGAACCGGTCTGCCGTGAGTCCTCTCCGACTGCCCCTCACACCTCGGCCTAACCGGCCGGGCCGGCGGCGCGGGCGGGATGTGGTCGGCCGGGCCCCGCGGGGTACCCGGCAATCGGGGCGGAAGGAGAGACGCCCATGAGGTTCCGTGACCGCGCGCAGGCCGGCCGGCAACTGGCCGAACGGCTGCGCCCGCGGTTCGAGGCGGGCGCACTGCCCGACCCCCTGGTGCTGGCGCTGCCCCGCGGCGGCGTAGCGGTGGCCCGGGAGGTCGCACGGGTGCTGGACGCCCCGCTGGACGTGGTCGTGGTCCGCAAGATCGGCGCCCCCTCGCAGGAGGAGTACGGCCTCGGCGCCATCGCCGGGGACGACCCGCCCCTGTTCGACAAGACGGCCCTGCACCTGCTCGGCCTGACCGAGGAGGACCTCGCCCCGGTGGTGGAGCGCGAACGCGCCGAACTGCGCCGCCGAGCCCGGCGCTACCGCCACGGCCGCCCCGCCCCGGACCTGCGCGGACACACCGCGATCGTCGTCGACGACGGCCTGGCCACCGGCTCCACCGCCCGCGCCGCGCTGCGGCACGTCCGGCGCGGCGCCCCCGCGCACACCGTCCTCGCCGTCCCCGTCGGCGCCCCCGACGCCGTCCGCGCGCTGAGCGGCGAGGCCGACGAAGTGATCTGCCTCCACCAGCCGCCCACCTTCACCGCCGTGGGCGTCTGGTACGACGACTTCGAGCAGTTGACGGACGAGGAGGTGCTGCGGGCCCTGACGGACGGCTGAGAGGAGGCACGCCCGTGCCCCGCATGGACCCCGGCGAGGCACGCCGCCGGTTCCTCGACGCCAGGGTGGCGCGGCTGGCCACGGTGGACGCGGCCGGCCGCCCGTACCTGGTGCCCACGGTGTTCGCCGCCCTCGGCGAGGACGGCATCGTGACGGCCGTCGACCGCAAGCCGAAGACCACGACCCGGCTCAAGCGTCTGCGGAACATCGAGGCCACCGGGTCCGTGTCCCTGCTGGCGGACGACTACGACGAGGACTGGAACCGCCTGTGGTGGGCCCGCGCCGACGGCGACGCCCGGATCGTGCCGCCCGACGCGGAGGACGAACGGACCGTGGTGCGGTACGGGACCGCGCTCGCCCGGCTGCTGCGCAAGTACCCGCAGTACCGCGAGGACCCGCCGGACGGACCGGTGATCGCGATCACCGTCCGCCGCTGGACGGGCTGGTACGCCACCGAACCGCCCGACGCCGGCCTCGGCGGCCAGGACCCCGGTGACCGAGGGCCGGGACCCTGACGACAGAGGACAGAGGACAGAGGACAGAGGGCAGAGGACAGAGGACAGAGGGCAGAGGGCAGACGAGAGAGGGCAGACGAAAGAGAGGGCAGACGAAAGAGGACAGATGCTGTCCTCAAGGGCCGCTACCGTGCGGACATGACGAAGACGACGACCACCGCGTCGGCCCCCGTGCTGGGCGTGCGCGCCCTCAACCGGGCGACTCTCGACCGGCAGTTGCTGCTGCGCCGCGCACCGCTGCCGGCCAAGGCGGCCGTGGAGCACCTGGTGGGCCTTCAGGCGCAGAACGTCAAGCCGCCGTACTACGCCCTCGCCGCCCGCCTCGACGGCTTCGCGCCGGAGCGGCTGTCGGAGCTGATGGCCGGCCGCGAGGTGGTCCGCATCGTCACCCTGCGCTCGACCATCCACACCCACACCGCCGACGACTGCCTCACCCTGCGACCGCTCGTCCAGGGCGCCCGCGAGCGCGAACTCAACCAGTTCCGCAAGGGCCTGGCCGGCGTCGACCTCGACCGGCTCACCGCGCTCGTCCGCGACCTCGTCGAGGCCGAGCCGCGCACGATGACGCAACTGCGCGCCGCGCTCGGCGCCGAGTGGCCCGACGCCGACCCGCAGGCCCTCGGCATCGCCGCCCGCTGCCGGCTCCCGCTGGTGCAGGTCACCCCGCGCGGACTGTGGAACAGAAGCGGGCAGGTCGCCCTCACGACCGCGGAGCACTGGCTCGGCCGGCCCGCGGCCCTCTCCCCAGGGCTCGCGGTAGGGGACGACCCCACCGCCCTGGAAGCCACCGTCCTGCGCTACCTCGCCGCCTTCGGTCCTGCCTCCGTCCGGGACATGCAGACCTGGGCGGGCCTGACCCGGCTGCGCCCCGTCTTCGAGCGCCTCCGCCCCCGGCTCGTCACCTTCCGGGACGACGGCGGCGCCGAACTGTTCGACCTTCCCGACGCTCCCCGCCCCGACCCGGACACCCCGGCACCGCCCCGCTTCCTGCCCGAGTTCGACAACCTGCTCCTGTCCCACGCCGACCGCGCCCGCGTGGTGCCCGAGCGGTACCGGGGCCGCAACGCGCAGGGGAACCTGGCCCATCGCACCCTCCTCGTCGACGGCTTCCTGGCGGGGGTGTGGAAACCGGAGGGCGACACGCTGGTGGTCGAGCCCTTCGGGCGGCTGACCAGGGCCCAGCGGCAGGACGTGACCGCGGAGGCCGAGCGCATGCTCGCCGTCCTGCACCCGGGCGCGGCGTACGGCATACGGTTCGGGACCGTCGTAGGGCGGTGAGCGCCCGGCGGCCGGGACGCGGATCCCGGCGGTGGCGGTGCCGGGGTCAACGAGGCCATGGAAAGGGGGCGTTGCGGGCCGCTCGTGGTGGCTCGCAACGCCCCCTGGCTTTCACCGGGGCACGGCTCAGGTCAGGACCTGTTCGGTCACGAGGCTGGAGAAGGAGGCCAGCCGGGTGTAGACACCCGGCCGGCCCGCCTCGGCACAGCCGTTGCCCCAGGAAGTGATCCCTGCCAGGACGCCCCCGATGAGCAGGGGACCGCCGCTGTCGCCCTGGCAGGTGTCGACGCCGCCGGACGGATATCCGGCGCAAACCATGTCGCTCGCGACGAAGTCGGAGCCGTAGGAGTCGCGGCACTCGGTGTCGGACACGACGGGTACCGTCGCCATCCGCAACTGGCCGGAGGAGCCGCCGTTCTTGCCCGTGGTGCCCCAGCCCAGGACGCGGGCCGTCATGCCGGGCGCGTACACCCCGGTGCCGTTGGGGGAGACGTACGCCGCCGTGGCGTACGGCATCGGCGTCGCCAGGGTGAGCACGGCCACGTCGCCGCCGTCGACGACGTCCGTGTAGCCCGGGTCGAACCAGATCCGGCTGACTTCGCCGACCGTGCCGTCGGTGCCGTCGAGGTGGGTGCGCCCGCCCACCACCCGCAGGTTGCCCGCGGTCTCGCCGACCACGCAGTGCGCGGCGGTGACCACCTTCGTGGGCGCGACCAGGGTGCCGCCGCAGAACTGGCCGCCGGTCGCGTCCGTGATCTGCATGACGAACGGGTACTCGGCCGTCGTGGTCGTCGTGCCACCGACGACGGGCCTGGGGGCGGCGACCGCCGAGGGGGCGGTGAGCAGCGCGGCCGCGGCAGCGCCGAACGCGACCGCGGCGGCGGTCCGTCTGGCGCGGGTGAGGCCGAACATGCGTCTCCTCGGGGCAGGCCGATGGGGGATCGCGCGGGCGGGGGAGCACGGGGGCCGTGGGGTCCGTGCTCGGGTCCCGTGTGCCCGGGCGAGCGGCACGCCCCTTACGCTAGGACCGGGCCCATCCTCCTCCAATGAGGGAACTCCCTAGGGGAGTCGGGCAGGGAAATCCCTCGGTCCCACCCGGTGACCGCCGGTGGGCCCCGGTGGTCCGCTCTCGTCCCGCGGCGCGCTCCGGTGCCGGTCCTCACTGCGTTCACGCGGTCGTCCACGCGGTCAGTCAACCCGCGCCGCGCTCACTTCGCGCGCCGGCCTGCGGCCAATCGGACGATGTCGACGCGCGAACGGATCCCCAGCTTTCGGTAGACCCGGGTCAGGGTCGCCTCCACCGTCTTGACGCTGATGAACAGCCGCGCCGCGATCTCCCGGTTCGTCGCGCCCTCCATGACCAGCGCCGCCACCTGGCGCTCCATCGCCGCCAGTCCGTCCAACGCCGCCGGGGCCACCTCCGGCTGCTGCTTGGGCCGGGCCGCGGCGGCCTCCTCCACCCGGCGCAGCCACGGCAGCGCGCGGCAGCGCCGGAACAGCCGCGCCGCCTCGTCGTACGACGTCGGCCCCGGCACGGGGGCCGCCCCCGCCCGGCCGACTCCCAGGGCCGGGGCGAGAGTGCGCAGCCGGGCCAGCGCGAACGCGGCGCGGGCCTCCTCCAGACCGTTGCCGAGCTTCGCCAGCCGGTCCTGTGCGGACGTCAACTGGGCCACGGCCGCGTCCTGTTCGCCGCGGGCCGCCCGTACCTGCGCCTCGGACCGGTCGAGTACGGCCAGCACGCTCTCGCGGCCGAGCCGCAGCGCGTGCTCGCGGGCCACGTCGATGACGCGCTGGGCCTCGGCCCGCTCCCCGGTCCGCACCAGGGCCTCCGCGAGGTCGCCGTGCCAGCGGCCGCGCGCCGGATCGGTGATGCCGAGCCCCAGCTCCAGCTCCCGCACCCGGCGCAGCGCCGTCACGGCGGCCCGGTCGTCCCCGGCCACCAACTGGGCGTGCCCCAGGGCGGTCAGGGCGCGCGAGAGATACATCTGGTCGCCGTCCTCCTCGGCGTGCCCCACCGCCTCCCGGGCCAGTGCCAGCGCCCGGTCGGTGCTGCCGCCGGAGGCCTCGGCGAGGGACGCCAGCGTGGCCGAGGCGCTCTCGCCGATGCCGGTGTCCCGGGCCATCCGCAGACTCTCACGGGCCAGGTCCAGGGCCCGGCCGCAGTGGCCGGAGCGCAGTTCGGTCTCGGCGAGCAGGCGCAGGAAGTGCACCTCGCTCTCGACCATGCCGCGCCGCCGGACCTCGCGCAGCAGCGCGGTGATGGTCGCCCGGGCCTCGGCCAGCCGGTCGCTCATCAGCAGCCAGCGGTAGCGGGCCGAGCCGACGCCGTTGTGATGGCAGGCGACGTACGGGTCCTGAGGCTCCCTCAGCGCCCGCTTGATGGTGGCGGGGGCGTTCGGATGCCCCATCAGGGTCTCGGTGGAGGCCTGGAAGGCGAGCGCCATCAGTTCGGTGCGCCGGTCCCGGCCGCGCTCCGCCAGTTCGGCGGCGTGGGCGGCCTCCTGGCGGGCCTCGGCGAAGTCGCCCTCCACGACCAGCCCGCGCCAGGCCAGTTGGTAGTGGACCAGGGCGAGCAGCCGCGGGTCGTCGCCGGCGTCGGCCAGGGCCTGCGGGAAGACGATGTCGACGTCTCCGAGGGCCTGGCCGGCCGACTCGATCACCACCATCCAGGCGCGCACGCGTTCGGCGGGCACGGTGGCCCGGGTCAGCACCTCGCGGGCGATGTCCCGGGCGAGGTCCACCTCGCCGGCCGTGATGGCGTCCTCGGCGGCCTGCAACCGCCGGCCGTCCGGGCCCGGCCCGCTGCCGGCCGGGGTGTGCCGGGCGGCGAGCAGGCCCAGCGAGGCGGCCACCGAGGGCGCCCCGCGGTCCCGGGCCAGCGCGGCGGCCCCGGCGAGCCGGGCGGCCACCTCCGGGTCGGTGCCGGTGGTGGCCAGCGCCAGGTGCCGGGCCCGCTCGATGGGGTCGGGGGCGGCGGTGGCCAGCGCGGCGTGGGCGGCACGCCGCTCCTGGGCGGGGGCCTCCGCGTAGAGCGCGGCCGATATCAGCGGGTGCGCGAACCGTACGGCGGGGTCTTCCGGCTCGGTGGACAGCAGCCCCAGTTCGGCGGCCTGCGCGCACTCGGCCTCGGCGTTGCCGCGGCCGGCCGCGTGCAGCAGGGCGGGGGTGGGGCGGGCGCCGGCACTGGCCACCAGCAGGGTCCGGCGGGCCTCGCCCGACAGCATCTCCAGCCGGCTCAGGACGAGGGCGCGCAGCGAGGTCGGCACCGGCAGCGGCTCGCCCGGCCGGGGCGGGGTGGGGCTCTCGGCCAGGGCGCGGCCCAGTTCCAGCGCGAACAGGGGGTTGCCGCCGCTGGTGCGGTGGATGTCGCGGACCGTGGAGCGGGGCAGGCCGGCGTAGCCGCGGTGGCCGAGCAGGGCGGAGACCTGGGTACGGGTCAGCGGGCCCAGCCGGACGGAGAGGGTGTCGGGCGGGCAGGCGCGCAGATGGCGGTCGTACTCCTCCTCCTCGGTCCGCACCGCGCACAGCATCTGCACGGGTGTCTCGCCGAGGCGCCGGGCGGCGAAGCCGAGCAGTTCGGCGCTGGCCGAGTCCAGCCACTGGAGGTCGTCGGCGACGATCAGGACCGGACCCTTCGCGGCGAGCGCGCGCAGCGTGGAGAGCACGGCCAGGCGCAGGGCGAGACCGTCGCGCTGGAGGGTGGACTCGCCGCGGCCGGTGAGCGCGGACTCCAGCGCGGTGTGCTGGGCGGCGGGCAGCTTGCCGGACACCTCGTCCAGGACCAGGCCGAAGAGGTCGGCCAGGGCGAGGAAGGGCAGGTGGGATTCGGACTCGGTGGCGGAGCAGCGCAACACGGTGCGGGCGTTCGGGGCGTATTCCGCGGCCAATGCCCGCAGCACCGTCGACTTTCCTATTCCGGCCGGCCCGTGCAGCAGCACACTCCCACCGCGCGCGAGCTGCTCCCGCGCCGCCGCGGACGGCTCCTCCTGGCCGATGACCAGGTCGGAACGGCAGCTCGCAGGGCCCTTGAAGTCCCGTCGCACGGTCACCGCTCCCCTCGAGTGTCGTGTTCGGGCCAAATTCTAGGCAACCTGCCCGTGAATTTCGGACAGCCAGGGTGGTGAGGGAAATAACAGCGCCCGGAGCAGGCCCATATTCAAAGCACGGCTGAATGAATACGTCGCCCACGAGCAGAGCCCTCCGACGGTACCCCCGCCACACCCCCACCAACACTCCCGCGCCGGCCTTCCCGCCCGGGCCACCGGCCTCTACGGAAGCCGCGCCCATCGGCGCGTGCCGGGGTCCTGTCCCCGACCGGGGGAGGATCCACGCCCTGGCACCCCCGCTGCCGGTACGCCCGCGGGGGTGCGTGTCTCCACCGGTGCCCGCCGGAGCCCTGCCACCCTGCCCCCGGCCGATGCCGGAAGCCCGTCACCGGGCTGTGCTCGTCACCGGGCTGTGCTCGTCACCGGGCCGCGCCCCCCAACGGGCTGCGCCCGCCCACCCACTCGTCACTACCCCCGCACCCCTCGCGGGCCAAGCCCCCGCCCCTACGGCAGTACCCCCGCCCGGCGGGCCGTCGCCACCGCCTCGCCTCTGGTGTGGGCGCCCAGTTTGCGCATGGCCGCGCGGAGGTAGCTCTTGACGGTTTCGGGGCTCAGGCCCAGGCGGGCCGCCGCGGCGGCGTTGGTCGCGCCGGCGGCGACGCAGGTCAGTACGTCGATCTCGCGGGGAGCCAGGCTCACGCCCGCCACCGGGGCAGCCGCCGTGGTCAACAGGCCGCAGGCGTCGAGGAGTTCGGCGCGCAGGCCGGGGTCGGAGATCCGCGGGGCCAGGGCGCGCAGGGCCGCGTGGGCCTCGCGGACCTGTTCCCAGGCGACCCCGTCCGCAGGGTCCGGCGCGGGCACCGCACGGGACGCCGCCAGCAGGTCCCGCGCCTGCTCCTCCGCCACCAGCGCCTGTTCTACGTCCCGCGCCGCCTCCACGGCCGCGCTCAGCGTCCGGTCGCCCAGCGGCTGGGCCGTGCGCAGCGCGCCGTACAGCACGCCGCGCACCCGGCGCCGAACGACCACCGGCACGGCCAGCACCGAGCGCAGCCCCTCCGCGGCGACCGGGACGTCGTACTCGTGACTGATCCGCGGGGACAGCGAGTAGTCCGTGACCGCGCACGGGCGGGCGAGCGCCACCGCCTTGCCGCCGAGCCCGTTCCCGGAGCTCACCGCGAGCGCCCTGAGCGCGAGCGTCGTCGTGCCGGTCAGCTCGCTGATCCGCACCCGCGGCCGGCCCGGCTCGACCAGGCCGCCGAAGGCGACCGGGAGGCCCGTCGCACGCCGCAGCCGTACCAGCGCACCGCGGATCTCCGCCGCCCCGGACGCCTCCGTCCTCACCGCTCGCCCCTTCGCCGTGGACCGTCGTGGACCTTCCCGCCCACCACACCCCCGTTCGGGGGTGGTGAGACGCACATCACGGATTACACGATGGCAGAGAGCCGCCCGGCAATGGTCCGGAACCTAGGAGGACAGATGACGACGGCGACGGAGCTCTTCCGCAGGGCACGGGACTTCCTGTTGGAACACCGTGAGGACTACGCCACCGCCTACGCGGGCTTCGAATGGCCCCGCCCCTCCCACTTCAACTGGGCACTGGACTGGTTCGACGCCGTCGCCGAGGGGAACGACCGCACCGCCCTGCACATCGTCGAGGAGGACGGCACCGAGACCCGCCTCTCCTTCGCCGAGATGTCCGAGCGTTCCAGCCGCGCGGCCAACTGGCTGCGCGACCGCGGTGTCGCCGCCGAGGACCGCATCCTCGTCATGCTCGGCAACCAGGCCGAGTTGTGGGAGACCGCGCTCGCCGCGATGAAGCTGCGCGCGGTCGTCATCCCCGCCACCCCGCTGCTCGGCCCCGCCGACCTGACCGACCGCGTCGAACGCGGCCGGGTCAGGCACGTGATCGCACGCGCCGCCGACACCGCGAAGTTCGCCGACGTCCCCGGCGCCTACACCCGTATCTCGGTCGGCGGCCTGCCGGAGGAGGGCTGGGAGCCCTACGAGGACGCGTACGCCGCTCCCGCCGAGTTCGTCCCGGACGGGCCCACCCTCGCCGACGACCCGCTGATGCTGTACTTCACCTCGGGCACCACGGCCCGGCCCAAGCTGGTGGAGCACACTCACGTCTCGTACCCCGTCGGGCACCTGGCGACCATGTACTGGATCGGCCTGAAGCCGGGCGACGTGCACCTGAACATCTCCTCGCCCGGCTGGGCCAAGCACGCCTGGTCGAACCTGTTCGCGCCGTGGAACGCCGAGGCGACCGTCTTCATCCACAACTACACCCGCTTCGACGCCGCCCGGCTGATGGCCGAGATGGACCGCGCGGGCGTCACCACCTTCTGCGCCCCGCCGACCGTGTGGCGCATGCTGATCCAGGCCGATCTCACCCAGCTGCGCACCCCGCCCCGCGCGGCCGTGGCAGCGGGCGAACCACTGAACCCCGAGGTCATCGAGCAGGTCCGGCGTGCCTGGGGCGTGACCATCCGGGACGGCTTCGGGCAGACCGAGACCGCCGTGCAGGTCTCCAACAGCCCCGGCCAGCCGCTGAAGACCGGCTCCATGGGCCGGCCCAGCCCCGGCTACCGCGTCGAACTGCTCGACCCGGTGTCCGGCGCGCCCGGCGCCGCCGAGGGCGAGATCGCGCTCGACCTGTCGGCGCGCCCGGTAGGCCTGATGACCGGCTACCACGGCGACCCGGACCGCACCGCGGAGGCGATGGCCGGCGGCTACTACCGGACGGGGGACGTCGCCTCCAGGGATGAAGAGGGGTATCTCACGTACATCGGACGTTCCGACGATGTCTTCAAGGCGTCCGACTACAAGATCAGCCCGTTCGAGCTGGAGAGCGCCCTGCTGGAGCACGAGGCCGTGGCAGAGGCGGCGGTCGTACCCGCGCCGGACCCGCTGCGTCTGGCGGTGCCGAAGGCGTACGTCGTCCTCGCCGAGGGCTGGGAGCCCGGCACCGGCACCGCGAAGGCGCTCTTCGAGCACTCCCGGGAGGTGCTCGCCCCCTACAAGCGCATCCGCCGCCTGGAGTTCGGCGAACTGCCCAAGACCGTCTCCGGCAAGATCCGCCGGATCGAGCTGCGCGAGGCCACGGCCGAGGGCTCGGCGAACGAGTACCGCGAGGAGGACTTCCGGTGAGCGCACTTGCGGCGATCGAACCGTCCTACGCCCACGGAACCAGCGGCACCCCGCTGCTGGGCGACACCATCGGAGCCAACCTCGACCGGGCGGTCGCCGCCTTCGGCGACCGCGAGGCGCTCGTCGACGTGCCCTCCGGACGTCGCTGGACCTACGCCGAGTTCGGCGCCGCCGTCGACGAGGTGGCGCGCGGACTGCTCGCCAAGGGCGTGGCCAAGGGCGACCGGGTCGGGATCTGGGCGGTCAACTGCCCCGAGTGGGTGCTCGTCCAGTACGCCACCGCCCGCATCGGCGTGATCATGGTGAACATCAACCCGGCCTACCGGGCCCACGAGGTGGAGTACGTGCTCCGGCAGGCCGGCATCTCGCTGCTGGTCGCCTCGCAGGCCCACCGGGGCACCGACTACCGGGCGTTGGTCGATCAGGTCCGCGGGACGTGCCCCGAGCTGCGGGAGACCGTCTACATCGGCGACCCGTCGTGGGAAGCGCTGACGGCCGCCGGAGCTTGTGTGACGGTCGCTCAGCTACAGGCGGTACAGGACGAGTTGAGTTGTGACGACCCGGTCAACATCCAGTACACCTCGGGCACCACGGGCTTCCCCAAGGGCGCCACGCTCTCCCACCACAACATCCTCAACAACGGCTACTGGGTGGGCCGTACGGTCGGCTACACCGAACGGGACCGGGTCTGCATCCCCGTGCCCTACTACCACTGCTTCGGCATGGTGATGGGCAACCTGGCGGCGACGTCGCACGGCGCGTGCATGGTCATCCCGGCGCCGTCCTTCGAGCCGAGGGCCACCCTGGAGGCCGTGCAGCAGGAGCGCTGCACCTCGCTGTACGGGGTGCCGACGATGTTCATCGCGGAGCTGAACCTCCCCGACTTCGCGTCGTACGACCTCACTTCCCTGCGCACCGGCATCATGGCGGGCTCGCCCTGCCCGGTGGAGGTGATGAAGCGGGTGGTCGCCGAGATGCACATGGAGGAGGTCTCCATCTGCTACGGCATGACCGAGACCTCGCCGGTCTCCCTCCAGACCCGGATGGACGACGACCTCGAACACCGCACCGGCACGGTCGGCCGCGTACTGCCGCACCTGGAGGTCAAGGTCGTCGACCCGGCCACCGGCGTCACCCGACCCCGCGGCACGGCCGGCGAGTTGTGCACCCGCGGCTACAGCGTGATGCTCGGCTACTGGAACGAGCCCGAGAAGACCGCCGAGGCCGTCGACCCGGGCCGCTGGATGCACACGGGCGACCTCGCGGTGATGCGCGAGGACGGGTACGTCGAGATCGTCGGCCGTATCAAGGACATGATCATCCGCGGGGGCGAGAACATCTACCCGCGCGAGATCGAGGAGTTCCTCTACGGCCACCCGAAGATCCGCGACGTCCAGGTGGTCGGCGTGCCGCACGAGAAGTACGGCGAGGAGGTGCTGGCCTGCGTCATCCCGCTGGACGCGGCCGACCCGCTGACCCTGGAGGACCTGCGGGCCTTCTGCGAGGGCCGGCTGGCCCACTACAAGATCCCGAGCCTGCTGCGGGTCCTGGACTCCTTCCCGATGACCGTCTCCGGGAAGGTGCGCAAGATCGAACTCCGCGAGAAGTACGCCCTGTGAGCGGACGGCCGGCGTCTCGCGCACCACAGGTGCCCGAGACGCCGGCCATGCGGTTCACCGGCCGCGGGATGCGGTCCGGGCGGTCCTGGCGCTGCTCCTTCACAGGCTGCGGGCGGTGATGTCGCCGTGGGCGGTGGTGGCGCGGATGTCGAGTTCGGCGGTGCCGTCGTTCTTGAGCGAGTTGCTGACGCGGCCGTAGCCGGTGCCGGCGTCCAGGGTGGCCGAGACGCCGCCGGCGGCGGCGACCGAGATGTCGCCGGACTGGGTGCGGAGCACGACCGTGCCGCGTACGGCCTCGGTGATCCGGATGTCGCCCCTCGCGGTGCTGATCTCCGCGGGGCCGCCCAGCCGGCCGACCTCGACGTCGCCGTCGATCGCGGTGAGACGGACGCTCGCGGCCTCGTCGATCTTGATCTGACGGTAGGCGCCCTCGAAGGCGACGTCGCCGAGGCGGCCGACGCCGCGGAGCTCGGAGCCGGCGGCCTTGACCTCGACACCGGAGCCGGCGGGCAGCTGGACGGTGACCTCCAGGGATCCGGAGGGGCCGAAGAGCTGGTTCTTGGGCTCGGCGGTGTGGATCCGCAGGACGCCGTCGGCGTAGGCGACGGTGGTCTGCTCGGCGGTCTGCACGTCGCGCTTCTTGGAGGGGCTGGCGGGCAGGACCTCGACGGTGGTGTCGGCGCGGTCGGCGGCGATGAACTGGACGCGTCCGGCGGGGATGTCCAGGACGGCGGAGATCGGGGCGGGGCTGTCGAACTTCTGCATCATGCTCTCCCGTGCTCGCTCGTTGTTTCCGATGCCAGAAACGCTACGTTGCTTTCCGTAAGTCATCAACATGTTCGTTGCATAAGCTTGGCATCAGTGCAAGAAGAGGCCAGAAAAATGTTGCAACGAGCTCGTCGGTAACGCAACGACGACTGCTCCGATCATTGCAATGGGTGATGAGTGAACGCTAGGGTGGAGGTGGGACCACCGCGAAGGATCACCGAGGAGACCGCGATGCCGGGAGGCAGGCTCACCCAGCAGGAGCGCCAGCAGATCGCGCTGGGGCTGGCCGACAGCCTCCCCTACGCCGAGATCGCCCGCCGCCTCGGCCGTCCGACCTCGACGGTCACGCGTGAGGTGATGCGCAACGGCGGCCCCACCGCCTACCGCGCCGACCTGGCCCACCGCGCCACCGAACACCGCGCCCGCCGGCGCGGGCCCGCCCCCTCCCGCGGGTCGGAGGCGGTCCCCCAGCCGCACGGGCGCGACGCCGAGGCCGTGGCCGAGTACGAGGAGACGCTCACCACCGTCCTCATGGCCTCGGGCCTGCCCAGGATGACGGCCCGGGTGCTGACCTGCCTGTTCACCACGGACGCGGGCAGCCTCACCGCGTCCCAGCTCGCCCAGCGCCTCCAGGTCAGCCCGGCGTCCATCTCCAAGGCGATCGCCTTCCTGGAGAGTCAGAGCCTCGTCCGCCGGGAACGCGACGAGCGCCGCCGCGACCGCTACATCGTCGACGACGAACTCTTCTACCAGGCGACGATCGCCAGCGCCCGGGCCAACGACCAGCTCGTCGAGACCGCACGCCAAGGCGTCGCCGTCCTCGGCCCCCGCACCCCCGCCGCCGCCCGCCTGGAGAACATCGCCCGCTTTCTCGACTTCATCAGCGAAAGCATCACCCGCGCCGCCGAGCAGGCCCGCGAGGTCCTCCACACCAAACCCGGGACAACCCCGGCCGACTCCGCTCGGTCGGGTCCGGGTCGCGCATAGGCGGCCGTCCCGAACGTCGCACCCGGCCCGATCGGCGCGCTGAGCGTCACCGTCACCCATGAGCGCCTTCGTCGTCCTGGGCGGCGCGGTTCTCCGGGCACCCCGGCCTGCCCGGGCGCGCGTCCCGCGGGTCTCCGCCGAACCCCCGGAACCCCCGCCCGTCCGGAGTTTCCGCCGCCCGTGGCCGCCCCTTGCCCACTCTTGACGCCCTTTGCGGGCCGCACTTACATTGCTTCCAGATCGTAGAAAGTAGTTTCCGCTATACGGAAGAGTCACAACCGCGGGGCGCGACGGGCGTGCGAATCCGACAGCCGAAGACAGCCGAAGCAGGAGAACTCGATGGCTCGTATGACCGCTGCCCGCGCGGCAGTTGAGATCCTCAAGCGCGAGGGCGTCACCGCCGCGTTCGGTGTGCCGGGCGCCGCGATCAACCCCTTCTACGCGGCGCTCAAGGCGTCCGGCGGCATCAACCACACCCTCGCCCGCCATGTGGAGGGCGCCTCGCACATGGCCGAGGGCTACACGAGGACCCACGCGGGCAACATCGGCGTCTGCATCGGCACGTCCGGCCCTGCCGGCACCGACATGATCACGGGCCTGTACTCGGCCACGGGCGACTCCATCCCGATCCTGTGCATCACGGGCCAGGCCCCCACCGCCGTGATCCACAAGGAGGACTTCCAGGCCGTCGACATCGCCTCCATCGCCAAGCCGGTGACCAAGATGGCCGTCACCGTGCTGGAGGCCGCGCAGGTTCCCGGCGTCTTCCAGCAGGCCTTCCACCTGATGCGCTCCGGCCGTCCCGGCCCGGTCCTGATCGACCTGCCGATCGACGTCCAGCTCACCGAGATCGAGTTCGACCCGGAGACGTACGAGCCGCTGCCCGTCTACAAGCCGGCCGCGACCCGCGCCCAGGTCGAGAAGGCGATCGCGCTGCTCAACGAGTCCGAGCGGCCGCTGATCGTCGCGGGCGGCGGTGTCATCAACGCCGACGCGTCCGAACTCCTCGTGGAATTCGCCGAGCTGACGGGCACTCCGGTCGTGCCGACCCTGATGGGCTGGGGTGTCCTGCCCGACGACCACGAGCTGAACGCGGGAATGGTCGGCCTCCAGACCTCGCACCGCTACGGCAACGCGACCTTCCTGGAGTCCGACTTCGTCCTCGGCATCGGCAACCGCTGGGCCAACCGCCACACCGGAAAGCTGGACGTCTACACGGCGGGCCGGAAGTTCGTCCACGTCGACATCGAGCCCACCCAGATCGGCAAGATCTTCGCCCCGGACTACGGCATCGCCTCCGACGCCAAGGCCGCGCTGGAGCTGTTCGTCGAGGTGGCACGGGAGTTGAAGGCGGCCGGACGGCTGCCCGACCGCTCCGCCTGGGCCGGCGCCGCGCAGGAGAAGCGGGCGAAGCTCCAGCGCCGTACGCACTTCGACGACATCCCGATCAAGCCGCAGCGCGTCTACGAGGAGATGAACAAGGCCTTCGGCCCGGAGACCCGGTACGTCTCCACGATCGGTCTCTCGCAGATCGCCGGCGCCCAGATGCTGCACGTCTTCAAGCCGCGGCACTGGATCAACTGCGGCCAGGCCGGGCCGCTCGGCTGGACCGTCCCGGCCGCGCTCGGTGTCGCCAAGGCCGACCCGGAGGCCTCCGTCGTCGCCCTCTCCGGCGACTACGACTTCCAGTTCATGATCGAGGAGCTGGCGGTCGGCGCGCAGCACAAGATCCCCTACGTCCACGTGCTGGTCAACAACTCCTACCTGGGCCTGATCCGCCAGGCGCAGCGGGCCTTCGACATCGACTTCCAGGTCAATCTGGAGTTCGAGAACATCAACTCGCCCGAGCTGGGCGTCTACGGCGTCGACCACGTCAAGGTCGCCGAGGGCCTGGGCTGCAAGGCGATCCGGGTGACCGACCCCAACGAGCTCGGCGCCGCCCTCGAGGAGGCCAAGAAGCTCGCCGCCGAGCACCGGGTGCCGGTCGTCGTCGAGGCGATCCTGGAGCGGGTCACCAACATCTCGATGTCGGGCACCAACGACATCAGCAACGTCGTCGAGTTCGAGGAAGTGGCCACGGAGCCCGGCCACGCCCCGACCTCCATCAGGACGCTGAAGGTCTGAGGCACGGACACCGGTCGAAGGGGACGGCCCGCCCGCAGGGCGCCGTCCCCTTCTCGTGTTCCTGCTGTTCCGACGTGCCTCGTCGGCGCCGTCACACGGAAGCGCAGCTGAAGCCGCCCGAGCCGCCGCCCCAGGACTGCGGCAGTTCCCGCTCGGTCGTCCCGCCCCGCCCGAGGAGTCCCGCCTCCCGCGCGAAGCGCGGCATGAGCCGGGTCAGCGCCCGGTCCCCGTACAGGGCTACGGCCAGCAGCCGGTCGTCGAACGACAGGCCCCTTCCGGTCGCGGGCAGCGGATGCCGGTCCCGCAGGTCCCTCAGGGTTCGCCGGCCGGCCCTGGTGCGCCCGGGCGGGAAGACGCGCAGCAGCCCGGCGACGGTGAGTTCGTAGCGCAGGTCGATCAGTGCGAGCGCGACGGGTTCCCGGTCCAGCAACTGCCGCATGCCCGCGGGGCGGTAGAGGGCGGCGTGCACGGTCTTCGTCAGATGGGGGAGGGCGGGGAGATCCGTCCTCGCGCCGTGGGCCGGCCCCGTGGTGCGCATCGTGCCGCCGCGTCCGGGGCCGATGGCGCCCCGTGCCTGCAGAGCGAGCACGGCGACCGTGGCGGCGGCGCGGCGGCCGCCCCGGAGAAACGCGATCTCGTGCGGCGCGAGCCGGTTCGTTGCGTCACTGTCCATGGGACCCCCAGCGGTCGGAGCACGGGGCCCGCCGCCCCCGTGCCGGCGGGTCCCGTCGAGGAGAATGTGCCCGCACCCGGGGCTGCCCGATACCTGCCGTCCCTACTTCAGAGCATGATTTGAGCATGCCGTACCCGCGGTACGCCCACTGCGGTAGACACCCCGGCCGCACCCTCCGTCCGCCATGCGGCGGCCCGGCCGCTCCGTACGTTCATTCGTCGTCGTGTTCCGGCAGGCCCGGCCAGGTTTCGGGGCCGCCGCCCTGCCATTCGATGAGGTCGCTTTCCTCCACCTCCACGCGGTCCAGGTCGGCCAGTCGGAGGATTTCGACCACGTCGTCCAGGTGGGACGCGAGTCCGAGGGTCACGTCGCCCTCGGTCACCCGCCGGGAGCCGTCCAGGGCCGGTGCGTGCACCACGATGTGCGGATGCTTCGTGGGGTTGTCCATGTCCTCAGCCTCCTGCCCCTCAGCCTGCTGCGCCGGCCCCCGGTCCGCACCCCGGGGACACCGGGACCGGGTGGACGACGAGGAGCGCCGGACCCGGGTTCCGACCCGGGTCCGGCGCTCCTCCTGCGGTCCGCTTGGTTTGGTTGCCGTCCGACGGCGCGAGACTGGGCGCGACAGGACATTCGCGCCGCCGGACGGGATCAGGGGCCTCGCGGCAGGACCGTTCTGCGCGAGGCGGGTGGCCGGGACCGCGGCGGGTGCGACGGCTCCGGGACGTCCTCCCTCCGGTCGGGAGGACGCTCCGTCGCCTTCACCACCGCACTGGCTCGCACGCCGCCGCGGTCCAGGCGCCCGCACGGCCATCGGGCGGCCACCCCTCATCCGGGTCGCCCGACGGCCCGGGCGGGCCGTGTGCGTACGGGGTCCGGGGCATGACCTCCCGGCGGACCCCGTACGCGGCTCTTGGTGTCAGTCCTCGCGCAGGGCGCGTACCGCCTCCTCCACGCGCCTGCCGTAGTCCGGGTCGGCGGCGTGGAAGTGCGCGAGGTTCTTCTTGATCACGTCGTCGCGGGAGACCTGCGAGAGGCCGCCGGCGATGTTCGCGACCAGACGCCGCTTCTCCTCCTCGGACATCAGCCGGTACAGCTCGCCGGCCTGGAAGAAGTCGTCGTCCTTGGTGTGCGGGGGCGCCGCGTGGGTGCCCGTGTGGCCCGTCACCGCCAGCGGGGCCGACAGCGGACGGCCGGTCTCGACGGGGCCGTCGTAGGAGTTCGGCTCGTAGTTCTTGGCGTACCGGCCCTGGGAGTTGGACGCCATGAGGCCGTCACGGCCGTAGTTGTCCGCGCCGCCGGGCACGGCCTTGGGCGCGTTCACCGCGAGCTGGGTGTGGTTGACGCCCAGGCGGTAGCGGTGGGCGTCGGCGTAGGCGAACAGCCGCCCCTGGAGCATCTTGTCCGGCGACGGGCCGATGCCCGGCACGAAGTTGTTCGGGGAGAACGCGGCCTGCTCGACCTCGGCGAACACGTTGTCCGGGTTGCGGTCCAGGACCAGCCGGCCCACCCGTCGCAGCGGGTGGTCCCTGTGCGGCCAGACCTTGGTCACGTCGAAGGGGTTGAAGCGGTAGTCGGCCGCCTCGGCCGCCGGCATGATCTGGACGTACAGCGTCCAGGACGGGCGCACCCCGCGCTCGATCGCCTGGAGCAGGTCCGTCTGGTGGGAGGTCGGGTCCGTGCCCGCGATCTCCTGGGCCTGCTCGGTGGACAGGCAGCGGATGCCCTGGTCGGTCTTGAAGTGGTACTTGACGAAGAAGGCCTCGCCGTCGGCGTTCGTCCACTGGTAGGTGTGCGAGCCGTAGCCGTTCATGTGGCGGTACGAGGCAGGGATGCCGCGGTCGCCCATCAGCCAGGTCACCTGGTGCGTGGCCTCGGGGGAGTGCGCCCAGAAGTCCCAGACGCTGTCCGGCTCCTGACGGCCCGTGAACGGGTCGCGCTTCTGCGAGTGGATGAAGTCGGGGAACTTCACCGGGTCCTTGACGAAGAACACCGGCGTGTTGTTGCCGACGAGGTCGTAGTTGCCCTCCTCGGTGTAGAACTTCACCGCGAAGCCGCGCGGGTCGCGCACCGCGTCCGCGCCGCCGAGGGAGTCCGCCACCGTGGAGAAGCGCGCGAACACCTCGGTGCGCTTGCCGACAGCGCTCAGGAAATCGGCGTGGGTGTAACCGGTGACGTCGTCGGTCACCTCGAAGTGGCCGTGGGCGCCGGAGCCGCGGGCGTGCACCACGCGCTCCGGGATGCGCTCGCGGTTGAAGCGCGCCAGCTTCTCCAGCAGGTGCTGGTCCTGGAGGAGGAGGGGGCCGCCGATGCCGGCGGAGGCGGAGTTCTGGTTGTCGGCGACCGGGGCGCCGGACTCGGTCGTGAGGACGCGCTTCGACATCAGGGACCTTCCGTGCAGAGGGGCAACGGAAACGTATTTCCGCTTCGTGGAGTTTCCGCTTGCGTGGAGCCTAGGATCGGTGTGATCGGCGCGTCAACAGTTTGTTGAACAAGGGGTGGCGGATCCGGACGGCGCCGCCGCCTGGGCGCGACATGACTGGTGTCGGCGGCGGCGCCGTCCGGAGGTCTGGGGTCCGTCAGACCTGGGCGCCGGACAGGCGCTCCACGGCCCGCAGCAGGGCCGAGTGGTCCAGGCCGCCGTCGCCCTGCGCGCGCAGGGAGGCCACCAGCTGGGCGACCACTGCGCCGACGGGCAGGGCGGCGCCGACGGCGCGGGCCGCGTCCGTCACGATGCCCATGTCCTTGTGGTGCAGGTCGATACGGAAGCCCGGCTTGAAGTCCCGCTGGAGGAAGTTGTCCTTCTTCCGCGACAGCACGGTCGAGCCGGCCAGGCCGCCGCCCAGGACGTCCAGCGCCGCCTTCAGGTCCACGCCCGACTTCTCCAGGAAGACCACGGCCTCGGCGCACGCCTGGATGTTCACGGCGACGATCAGCTGGTTGGCGGCCTTCACGGTCTGGCCGGAGCCGTGCGGGCCGCACAGCACGATCGTCTTGCCCAGCGCCTCGAAGAGCGGCTTGGCCGTGTCGAAGTCGGCCTGCTCGCCGCCGACCATGATCGACAGCACCGCCTCGACGGCGCCCGCCTCACCGCCGGAGACGGGGGCGTCAAGGACCCGGATGCCCTTGTCCTTGGCGGCGGCGGCCAGGTCGATCGAGGTCTGCGGGGTGATCGAGGACATGTCGATCAGCAGCGCGCCGGAGCGCGCGTTCTCCAGGATGCCGTCCGGGCCGTAGGCGATGGCCTCGACCTGCGGCGACGCGGGCACCATCGTGACGATCACGTCGGCGTCCCGGACCGCCTCGGCGATCGAGCCGGCCGTGGTGCCGCCCGCGGCGGCCAGCCGGTCCAGCTTCGCCTGCTCCAGCGTGTAGCCGGTGACGGCGTAGCCCGCCTTGATCAGGTTCTCGGACATGGGGGAGCCCATGATGCCGAGACCGATCCAGGCAACCTTGGGAAGGGTGGTGGTCATTGCGGGTGCCTCTCTAACTTCTGTGCTGCGTCTGGGAGTCGGGGCCCTGGGAGGTGCCCGGGCTGGTCAGCGGGCCGCTCGGGCCTCGGCCGGCAGCCACGCGAAGGCCTCGGCGCTCGGTCTGTCGCCCGGCTTGTACTCCAGGCCGACCCAGCCGTCGTAGCCGGCCTTCCCCAGCTGGTCGAGGAGGTCCTCCAGCGGGAGCGAGCCCGTACCGGGTGCGCCGCGGCCGGGGTTGTCGGCGATCTGGACGTGGCCGGTCCGCGCGGCGTACCGCTCGATCACCGACGGCAGGTCCTCGCCGTTCATGGACAGGTGGTACAGGTCCATCAGGAACCTGGCGTTGCCGAGGCCCGACGCCGCGTTCACCTTGTCCACCACTTCGACGGCGGCGGGCGCGCTCACCAGCGGGTACAGCGGCGACTCCGGCTTGTTCAGCGCCTCGATCAGCAGGATCGCGCCGATCCGGTCGGCGGCCCGCGCCGCGAGGACCAGGTTGTCCAGCGCGAGCGCGTCCTGCTCGGCCGGGTCCACGCCCTCGACCCGGTTGCCGTACAGGGCGTTGAGGGCCGTGCAGCCGAGGGACCGGGCCAGGTCCGCGGCCACGTCGATGTTGGCGCGGAACCTCTCCGACTCCTCACCGGGGACGGACAGCGCGCCGCGGTCGGGGCCCGGGAGCCTGCCCGCGTAGAAGTTCAGGCCGGTGAGCTGTACGCCCGCGTCCTCGATCGCCTTCTTCAGGGCATCGGTCTCGGAACGCTCCGGGGTGGGGGAGTCGATCCACGGCCACCACAGTTCGACCGCGGTGAAGCCGGCCGCGGCGGCGGCCGCCGGCCGCTCCAGGAGCGGGAGTTCCGTGAAGAGGATCGACAGGTTGACGTTGAAGCGCTGGTCTGCGAATCCCATCAGGGCCGCGCTCCCTTCCGTTGTCGCCGTATTCCGTATTGCGGAAGTTGGTTTCTGCGTAATGGAAGACTGCCGGGGGGTGTCGTGGCTTGTCAAGAGGGTGTGGGCTCCCGTGTGGATCCCGGTCGCCGGGACTGCCCGGAAAGCGGCCCGCGCGTTAGGTTGTGCGCGTGCGATTGAGAGTGGAGTTCACGACCGAACCCTTCGACCTGGACGAGGCCCCCGCGCACGCGGTGGTGGCGCGGGAGGTCGTCGAGGCCGCCGAGCTGGACGCCGTGGACGTCGGCCCGTTCGGCAACACGGCCGAGGGGGGTGCCGACGCCGTCCTGGACGCCGTGGACGCCCTGCTGCGCAGGACCCTCCGGGCCGGCGCCACCCGGATCTCCCTTCAGGTCACCGTGATCGGGGAGGACGGGAGGTGATCGGGGAGGAGCCCTTCATCGCGGCCCTGAAGCCGCTGGTCGACGCGATCGGCGGCCGGATGCTCCCGCCCGACGAGGCCGGCCCCGACGATGTCGTGCTCTCCTGGGAGGGTGCCGTCGCCGTCGCCGTACGCCTGCCGCAGCTCGCCGACTCGCTGGACCACATCCTGGCCGCCATGGAGCGCAAGCAGGGCATGCCGCTCGCGGACCTGGACCGCAAGGCCAAGCAGGAGGTCGTGCGGGTGCTCGAGGCGCGCGGAGCCTTCTCCGTCCGGCACGGGGTGGAGACCGTGGCGAGCGCGCTGGGCGTCAGCCGCTTCACCGTCTACAACTACCTCAACCGCGACAAGCAGGGCTGAGCCGCCACCGGGCCCGGCGTCCCGGAATTTTCAACAAACTGTTGACGCAGTGTTCGTCAGGGCGTTAGCTATCCGCAGCCCGTTCAACGCGAAGGCCGTCAACAGCCCACGGAGGCTCCCGTGACTTCGACCTCAACGCCACCGGGCCTCGCCCGATTCAACGCCCTCCCCGAAGACGCGGCCCGAGCCGCCCTTCTGGAGGCGTGCGCCAGCACGGCGTGGGCCGAGCGGCTGCTGGCGGCCCGCCCCTGCGACACCCCCGAAGACCTCGGAGCCGCGAGCGACGCCGCCATGGCGGAGCTGACCCCCGCGGACCTCGGGGAGGCGATGGCCGGCCACCCGCCGATAGGCCGTCCCAAGCCCGGCGACCCGGCCTCGGCCCGCGAACAGCGCGGTATGGCCGGCGCCTCCGAGGAACTCAAGGCCGAGATGCTCGACCTCAACCTGGCCTACCAGGACAAGTTCGGCCACGTCTTCCTCATCTGCGCCACCGGCCGGACCGGCGAGCAGATGCGCGACGCGCTCAAGGAGCGGATCGGCAACGCGCCGGAGCAGGAACGCGAGATCGTCCGCAGCGAACTGGGGAAGATCAACCGCATCCGGCTCGCCCGACTGCTCGAAGACGCCTGAGAAGACGCCCGAAGAGGAAACCATGAGCACCGAGACCACCGCCTCCGTGTCCACGCACATCCTGGACACCTCCGCCGGCCGCCCCGCAGAGGGCGTCGCCGTCCACATCCTGGCCCGTTTTGGGCGGGAAGCGGACTGGCAGGCGCTCGGCGGATCCTCGACCGACGCCGACGGGCGGTGCAAGGACCTTCCGGCGCCGCCGGAGGGCACCACCCACGTACGGCTCGAGTTCGACACCGAGACGTACTTCGCCAAGAAACAAGCCGCGGCCCAGCAGGACGCCCCCGCGCTCCGGGACAGCGAGAACGGCCGGCCGGTGTTCTTCCCCGAGGTCACCATCACCTTCGCGGTGGTGCCCGGTGAGCACTACCACGTTCCGCTGCTGCTCAACCCGTTCGGCTACTCCGTTTACCGAGGGAGCTGACCGACACCATGACCCGTTTCGTCCTGGGACAGAACCAGTACGGCAAGGCCGAGAACCGAGTCGTCAAGATCACGCGTGCCGGCGACACGCACCACATCAAGGACCTGAACGTCTCCGTCGCCCTCTCCGGCGACATGGAGGAGGTCCACCGCAGCGGCTCCAACGCGAACGTCCTGCCGACCGACACCACCAAGAACACGGTGTTCGCCTTCGCCAAGGAGCACGGGATCCGGAGCGCCGAGGACTTCGGCGTCAGGCTCGCCCGCCACTTCGTGGACAACACCGAGCCCATCCACCGGGCCCGCATCCGCATCGAGGAGTACGCCTGGGAGCGGATCGAGACCGCGCAGTCCGGCGCGCGCTTCGTCGGCTCGGACGAGATCGCCCACTCCTTCGTCCGCAAGGGCCAGGAGACCCGCGTCGCGCAGATCACCTACGACGGCCACGGAATCCAGGTGCTCTCCGGGTTCAAGGACCTGACCGTCCTGAACTCGACCAACTCCGAGTTCTTCGGCTTCCTGAAGGACAAGTACACCTCCCTTCAGGAGGACCACGACCGCATCCTCGCCACCACCGTCTCCACCTGGTGGCGGCACAACTGGAACGGCATCGACTCGCACGCCCCCGACTGGGAGCGCTCGTACAACGGGGTGCGCAAGCACGCGCTCCAGGCGTTCGCCGAGACCTACTCGTACTCGCTCCAGCAGACCCTCTTCGAGATGGGTGTGCGGGTGCTGAACTCCCGCGACGAGGTCGACGAGATCCGCTTCTCGATGCCCAACAAGCACCACTTCCGCTCGGACCTGTCGTCCTTCGGGATCGACAACGCGGCCAAGGACGGCGCCGTCTACTACGCCGCCGACCGCCCCTACGGCCTCATTGAGGCCACCATTCTGCGGGACGGCGCCGAGCAGCTCATCCCGGTCGACATGACAAACCTCTGACGCGGGACGCGCGCCACCGGACCCGCTCCGGACCGGTGGCGCGCCACACCGGAGGGAACGAAATGGCACTGCCTGCTCAAGGGCCCGTCGAAGGCCCGTGTTCCACCCCGCCGGCGCACACCGAGGACGCCGTCACGTCCGTGCACCCGGTCGACGAGAAGCTCCATCCCTCGCGGCTCGTCCCCGCCGCACTCCAGCACATCGCCGCCATGTACGCGGGCGTTGTCACCCCTCCGCTCATCATCGGCCAGGCCTGCGGACTCGACATCGCGGGCCGCACCCGGCTCATCGCCGCCAGCCTGCTGATCGCCGGCGTCGCGACGATCCTCCAGACCATCGGCCTCAAGCAACTCGTGGGCAACCGCCTGCCGTTCGTGAACGCCGCCTCCTCGGCCGGCATCGCCCCCATCCTCGCCATCGCCGAGAACAACGCCAAGGGCCACCAACTCCCCGCGATTTACGGCGCGGTGATGGTCGCCGGCGCCTTCTGCCTGGCCGTCGGCCCGTTCTTCGGACGGCTGCTGAAGTTCTTCCCGCCGCTGGTCACCGGCGTGGTGATCACCCTCATCGGGGTCACCCTGATGCCCGTGCCCGTCGGCTGGGCGCAGGGCGGCGACCGGACCGCCGCCGGCTTCGGCTCCATGAAGAACCTCGCCCTCGCCGCGTTCACCCTCGTGGTGATCCTGCTGATCCAGCGCTTCGGCAAGGGCTTCGTCAAGCAGGTCGCCCTGCTGTTCGGACTGCTCATCGGCACCCTGGCCGCCCTTCCGTTCGGCATGGCCGACTTCCGCGGGCTCGCCTCCGCCCCGGTCGCCGCGCTGCCGACCCCCTTCGCCTTCGGCGCCCCCGTCTTCCAGCCCGCGGCCATCCTGTCGCTGTGCATCGTGATGCTGGTGCTGATGACCGAGTCCAGCGCCGGCATGCTCGCCCTCGGCGAGATCTGCGACCGCCGCGCCGACGCCCGGACCATCACCCGCGGCCTGCGCACCGACGGCCTCGCCACCCTGCTCGGCCCCGTCTTCGGCGGCTTCCCCACCTCGGCCTTCGCCCAGAACGTGGGCGTCGTCTCGCTGACCCGGGTGCGCAGCCGCTACGTCGTCGCCGTCGCCGGCTCCGCCCTGCTGCTCCTCGGCGCCTTCCCGGTCCTCGGCGCGGTCGTCTCCCTGGTGCCCATGCCGGTCCTCGGAGGCGCGGGCATCGTGCTCTTCGGCTCGATCGCCGTCAGCGGCATCCGCACCCTGTCCGAGGCCGGACTGGACGACAGCTCCAACATCATCCTGGTTGCCGTGGCCCTCGGCGCCGGCATCATCCCGCTGGCCGCGCCCACCTTCTACCAGCAGTTCCCCGCCTGGGCGCAGACCGTCCTCGGCTCCGGAATCAGCGCCGGCGCCATCGTCGCCGTCATGCTCAACCTGTTCTTCCACCACCTCGGCACCCGGAGCAGCACGGCTCCGGCACTCAAATCCTCCTAGGGTCCTGCCGTGCCCTCCCCGTGGACGCCCCACGTCCACGGGCCGCCACCAAAGACAAGGAAGCGCAATGGCACCATCGGCAGCCCAGCGCGTCGTCATCGAGAACTGCGCGATCGCGACCGTGGACGCGGACGACACCGAGTACGCCTCCGGACACCTCGTCCTCGCCGGCAACCGGATCGAGTCGGTCGGCGCGGGCAAGGCCCCCGAGGGGCTGAAGGACGTGGTGCGCCGCATCGACGCGAGCGGCCATCTGGCCACGCCCGGTCTGGTCAACACCCACCACCACTTCTACCAGTGGATCACCCGGGGCCTGGCCACCGACCACAACCTGTTCGACTGGCTCGTCGCGCTCTACCCGACCTGGGCGCGCATCGACGAGGAGATGGTGTACGCGGCGGCCCAGGGGTCGCTGGCGATGATGGCCCGCGGCGGAGTCACCACCGCCATGGACCACCACTACGTCTTCCCGCACGGCTCCGGGGACCTGTCCGGCGCGATCATCCGGGCGGCCCGGGAGACGGGCGTGCGGTTCACCCTGGCCCGCGGTTCGATGGACCGCGGCGAGAAGGACGGCGGACTGCCGCCGGACTTCGCCGTGGAGACGCTCCAGGGCGCGCTCGCCGCCACCGAGGAGACCGTTCGGCGGCACCACGACGCCTCCTTCGACGCCATGACGCAGATCGCCGTCGCCCCCTGCTCCCCGTTCTCCGTCTCCACCGAACTGCTCCAGCAGGCAGCGGAGTTGGCCCGCCGGCTCGGCGTACGGCTGCACACCCACGGCTCGGAGACGGTCGAGGAGGAGAAGTTCTGCCACGAGCTGTTCGGCATGGGCCCCACCGACTACTTCGAGTCCACGGGCTGGCTGGGCGAGGACGTGTGGATGGCGCACTGCGTCCACATGAACGACTCCGACATCGCCGCCTTCGCCCGCACGAAGACCGGTGTGGCGCACTGCCCCTCCTCCAACGCCCGCCTCGCGGCCGGAATCGCCCGGGTCCCCGACATGCTGGCGGCCGGCGTCCCGGTCGGCCTCGGTGTCGACGGCACCGCCTCCAACGAGTCCGGCGAACTCCACACCGAACTGCGCAACGCCCTGCTGATCAACCGCCTCGGCGCACACCGCGAGGCGGCCCTGAACGCCCGCCAGGCGCTGCGCCTGGGCACCTACGGCGGCGCCCGGGTGCTCGGCCGGGCCGGCCAGATCGGCTCGCTGGAGCCGGGCAAGCTGGCCGACCTGGTGCTGTGGAGGATGGACACGCTGGCCCACGCCTCGATCGCCGACCCGGTGACCGCCCTGGTCCTGGGCGCGGCGGCACCGGTCACCGCCTCCTTCGTGGACGGGCGGCAGATCGTCGAGGACGGCCGGTTGCTGACCGCCGACGAGGACGCCATCGCCCGCGCCACGCGGGCCGAAGCACAGCGGCTGGCGCGCATCACCGCGCAGAGCTGACCGACTGAGGAACTCCGGGCGGGAGGGACGGCTCCCGACCGGTAGCCGTGGACCCGAGCGGGGTCCGCGGCGGGCCGGCTCCGGGGCGCGCTTGGACACGCGCCCCGGAACGGTCTCCGTTCACCCGGCGGGCTCCCCTGAGGGCCCGTCCCCGGTCCCGCACGACCACACGCACCACCTCCTTGACACCCACGTCGACGACGACGTGTTATCCGACCGGAGGAGCCGCCGTGACCGCTCACCCCACGTCTCGTGACGAGGCACGACAGCCAGCCGAGTCCACCGTCCATCCCGTGGACGAGAAACTCCCCATCCTGAAGATGGCGACCAGCGGCCTGCAGCATGTGGCCGCCATGTACGCGGGTGTGGTCGCCCCGCCCCTGATCGTCGGCGCGGCCGTCGGCCTGTCCGGCACCAAGCTGACCTTCCTCACCGGCGCCTGCCTGTTCACGGCCGGTCTCGCCACCTTCCTGCAGACCCTCGGCATCTGGAAGATCGGCGCCCGGCTCCCCTTCGTCAACGGCGTCACCTTCGCCGGTGTCGCCCCCATGACGGCGATCGTCGCCTCCACCAAGGACAAGTCCGACGCCCTGCCGATCATCTTCGGCGCGGTGATCGTGGCGGGTGTCCTCGGCTTCCTGGCCGCGCCGATCTTCTGCAAGGCGATCCGCTTCTTCCCGCCGGTGGTCACCGGCACCGTGATCACCCTGATCGGTGTCTCGCTGCTGCCCGTCTCGTTCGGCTGGGCCCAGGGCCCCAATCCGGCCGCGCACGACTACGGTTCGGCGACGAACCTCACCCTGGCCGGCATCACCCTGGTCATCGTCCTGCTGCTGCGCCGCTTCACCCGCGGCTTCGTCAAGCAGATCGCGGTCCTGCTCGGGCTGATCGCCGGCACGGTCATAGCGATCCCGTTCGGGGTCACGGACTTCGGCCCGGTGACGGACGCCCAGGTGGTCGGCTTCCCGACCCCCTTCCACTTCGGCGCGCCGCAGTTCCAGGTCGCCGCGATCCTGTCGATGTGCGTGGTGATGGTGGTCTCGATGACCGAGTCCACCGCGGACATGCTGGCCCTCGGCGAGATCGTCGAACGCCCGGTGAACGAGAAGACGATCGCCGCCGGTCTGCGCGCCGACACCCTCGGCTCCGCCGTCAGCCCCCTCTTCAACGGCTTCATGTGCAGCGCCTTCGCACAGAACATCGGCCTGGTGGCCATGACCCGGATCCGCAGCCGCTTCGTGGTGGCCTTCGGCGGCGGCTTCCTGGTCCTGATGGGCCTGTGCCCGATGGCCGCGTCGCTCATCGCCGTCGTACCGCGCCCGGTGCTCGGCGGCGCGGGCGTGGTCCTGTTCGGCTCGGTGGCCGCCAGCGGCATCCAGACCCTGGCCCGGGCCGGCCTCGACAAGGACAACAACGTCCTGATCGTCGCCGTCTCGATCGCCGTCGGCATCATCCCGATCACGGCGCCGAACTTCTACCACGCCTTCCCGGAGACCGCCCGGATCGTCCTCGACTCCGGCATCTCCACGGGTTGCGTCGCGGCCGTCCTGCTCAACTTCGTGTTCAACCACCTGGGCAGGCCCGGGCTGGTGGACGCCCAGGACGTCACCCATCCGATGGAGGCGGGGGAGGAGATCGCGGTGGCGCGCTGATCCCCCGGAGGGGTACGGCCGCCGCGCGGGCCCTCGGGAGGGGCCGCCGACCGCGCCGATCCTCGGGAGGGGTACGGCCGCTGTGCCGTGCCCCTCCCGCCGTGTGCGTCACAGCCCGAACAGGGCGGGATCCGTGGCCAGTTGCCTGAAGTGGTCGTGCGGAGCGGGCACCAGTCTCCTCGCCTTGAGGTCCAGGAGGCCGCCGACCGCGTCGATCTCGGCCGCCACCGTGCCGTCGGCCTTCCGGATCGTCTGCCGGATGCGGAAGGTCTTGCCCCCGCCCCACTCGAAGGCACAGGTCACGTCGACCTCGTCGCCGGCCAGCAGCTCACGCAGGTAGCGGATCGTC
The DNA here is from genome assembly GCF_053598035.1 of Streptomyces sp. NPDC001204. Classification (NCBI taxonomy): domain Bacteria; kingdom Bacillati; phylum Actinomycetota; class Actinomycetes; order Kitasatosporales; family Streptomycetaceae; genus Streptomyces; species Streptomyces sp. NPDC001204. The sequence continues at coordinate 137,556 of NZ_JBSFJL010000011.1, forward strand.
GTCTCCAGGGCCACCGGCCCCACGCCGCCGGACACGAGGCCCGCCTGGCTGATCCCGGCAGCCTGGAGCAACGACCAGCGGGCGTGCTCCGCGTAGTTGAGGTACACGGCCTGGTTGAGGTGCCCCTGCACATCGGTCTCGTAACCGCGGACGGTCACCCGGACGGAAAACGGCTCGCTCACTGCGTCCCCTTCTCGTACGCCGCTCGGACCCACCGATCCTGGCACGGCCGTCACATCCTGCGCGGCGACGCCAGCAGGTACCGGGCCCTGGTCCGGGGCTCGGTGTACTCCCCGGCCTGCCAGCCCGCCCGCTCCAGCGCGGCCGCGCACGCCCGCAGCGCCGCGCCGTCCGGCCCGTACACCGCGACCGCCTCCGGCTGCGGGGTCGCCCGTACCCGGTATCCGTCCGCGTCCGGCCCCGCGGGCCGCTGTCCCGCCGCCTCCAGGGCGAGCGCGGCCGCCCGCACCAGATGCGCGCGCTCCCAGCCGCAGGGCCGTTCGACGGCACCGTCCGGATTGGTCATCCGGCGCAGTTCCAGCAGCCCCTGCCAGGCGCTGTGCACCTCGCGCACCCGGCCGGGACCGTCGTACGGGGCCTCCTCGCCGCCGACGCGGGCGGAGAACACGCCGGTACCGGCGGGCGCCTGCCCGACGTCGGGCGCCCTTTCCGCGGCCGTCTCCTCCTCCGCCTCCCGTATCCGATGCCCGGCCGGGGTGAGGAAGTGGTCGTGCGGCGGCCGTGGGTGCCGGAAGGCGAGCCCCCGCTTCACCAGTGCCGCGAGCTGCGCCTCCGTACCCCTGAGCCGGCCGGTCACGGGGTCGGCGGCGTCGATGACGCGGCGCTGCGCGGCGGTGGGCGGTCGTGTCACGGCGCTGCCTCCCCGAATCGTCGAACAGCCCTCGTACGGTCCATTCGAAGACTACGACCCGGGTCCGACAACGAGCCGCCGCCGCTTACGCCGACGGGGTCGCCCGGATGTTCCAGCCCGCGATCACCGGTCGCCCGTGCTCCGTGCCCAGCCGGCACACCGTGCCCGTGGCCAGCTGGAACAGCGCTCCCCCCGACGGGGGCAGCCCGAGCCGCCGGGCGGTGAGCACCCGCAGGAAGTGCCCGTGGGCCACCAGCACGACGGCCCCCTCGGTGTTGGCGAGCGCGGCGTCCACCTTGCCCAGCATCCGGTCGGCCCGCTCCCCGACCTGCTCCACGCTCTCCCCGGGATGTTCCGGCGGCCCCGGGGCGACCCCGTCCGTGAACAGGAACCAGCCGGGCCGCGTCCGCTGGATCTCGACGGTGGTGACGCCCTCGTAGCCGCCGTAGTCCCACTCCCGCAGATCCGCGTCGACCCGCGCGTCGTGGACCCCGATCAGCTCGGCCGTCTCCCGCGCCCGCTGCGACGGGCTGACGAACGCGGCCCCGATCCGGTGCGAGCGGATCAACGGCACCAGCCGCCGCGCCTCCTCCCGCCCGTGCCCGGTGAGCGGCACGTCCGTCCACCCGGTGTGCCGCCCGGACCGCGACCACTCGGTCTCGCCGTGCCGTACGAGAAAGAGATCACCCATGCGTCACAGGCTACGAGCCCGCGCCCCCGCTCCGGCGGACTCACGCGTCCACGGCGGGGCATCGCGGCCCGGGCACTTTCGGAGCACGGATCGGCAACGCGGCGTCCCGACCGCGCCGCCGGCGGGGAACGTATCGGCATGCTGGCGTGCGGATGCCTGGACCCGATCGGAATACTGGCCGACCTGGTCGGCAGCACGCTGCTGAGCCTGGCCACGCTCGTACTCGCCCTGATCTGCCTGATCGGCCTGCTGCTCGGAGCGATGGTCGCCCTCGGCCACCTGACCCGCCGCGAACAGGACGACGGCACCGAGCCGGACGAGGACCAGGTCACCCTCGCGTCCTTCCACTGGGAAACCCCCTCGGACGCGGACGATCCCCACTAGCCCCGGCCCCTTCCCTTCTCCGCTTCTGGTCACGGGCTTCCGGTGCGGTTCTGCTTCCGGTAGTGGTCCAGGACGTCCTGACGGAGGAGGTGGGCGAAGCCGGATGTCTCCAGGCGGAGGGCCAGTTGGGGCTCGGACAGGCCGAGGGCGGTCGCGGTGGCGGGGAGGTGCCAGTCGTGGGCGGCGAGGTGCGTGAGGAGGTGGCCGCGGCGGACCTGGCTCTCCGAGAGGCGGAAGGTCTTGAGGTAGACGGTCCGGCCGTGTTCGTCGGTGATCGCCTCGCCGATGTGGTTGTCCTGCTTGGGGCGGAACGGCGGCAGGAAGCGGGAGAGGGTGAAGCGGCCCATGCGCCGGACGAGTTGCCAGGTGCTCGGCTGGTCCAGCAGTCCGGCCGCCATCGTGGTGTCGTGGAAGCCGGCCCACCGCGCCGTCTGTTCCGCCGCGGCGTCCCGCAGGTCGGCGAGCGTGCGGATCCGGGTGTCGGGGATGCGGGCGCGGAAGTCCGTGACGGGAGGCATCAGGGTGGCGTAGTGGTGCACCAGGTCGCCGTAGAGGTCCTGGAGCAGCGTCGGATGCAGGGTGCGGTAGTCCTCCGGGTGCGGCACCACGAACGCCGCGGCGGGCGCGTCGGCCAGATGGATCAGTACGCCGCACTGGTCCGGGTGGATCTCGAAGACGCGCAACGCGTCGGCCAGTCCGGGTACTTCGGTGCCGAGGTAGGCGGCCTCGACACGCGGGGAGAGCCCCTGACGCACGGCTCGGTGCGACCACTGCTCCCAGGCGACGGCGGGACCGCCGAAGTGAAGTGCGAGACAGCCCTCCAGCGCGAGGTGGAGCGGCAGGAAACGCAGCCGGTTCCGGGCCTCCCGGCGGGCCATCCGGCGGTGGAAGCGCAGTCGTGCGGACCCGACTTCCTGCTCGGGCCGCCCGTCGGTCAGCTGTGTTCCGTAGGCCGCGGCGGGTGAGCCGTCCCCGGTCCAGTCGGCCACGAAGCTGTGCGGGATGTAGGAGCAGTAGCTCCGCCCCCGGCCCAGGTCCACCTCGCCCGGTCCGTCGTGGATCCGCGGGTGCAGGCGCAGGTCCTGGATCGGCTCGGCCCGCACGAGCGGCACCAGCCGTACGGCGCCCCACACCTGCGAGGGGCGGGTCTCCAGCCCGTCGAGCAGTCCGCGCGTTGTCATCGGGGGTTCCTCTCCGCCCGCCGGTCCGCGGTGGCGGTGAGCCGCGCCCCGCGGGCGTCCAGGTGGGCCGTCAGGTCGGCGAGGCCGGTCCGGCCCTCGGCGAACTGCGCGATCTCGACGAGCGCGGGCAGGTCCTCGGCGTCGCGGATGCCCGCCGTCGGCACCCGTGCGGACAGCCGGCGCACGTCGAAGTCCTCGGCGTCGTACACGGGGTTGAGGTGGACCACGCTGGTGCGGCGGGCCGGATCGAGGCGGGTGCGCCAGGTCCGGAGCACCTCACCCGCCAGCCCGGGAGGAGAGTTGTCCCAGCCGTCGGAGACGATCACCAGGCGTTCCGGTGCCGCCTCCAGGCCGTCGAGGATCCGCTCACCCAGCGGGGTCGGGCCGACGGGGTGGGCCAGGAGCGCGTCGCCGCGGCCGGAGGTCCACAGCCCGGTGTAGTGGCCGGCGAGCGCTTCGAGCAGGTAGTGGCAGGCCAGGGCGACCGCCAGCGGCCGGCGCCGCTTCACGCCCGAACCGGAGGAGGAGAAGCTGTCGTCCAGGACGGCGGCCACCCGGCCCCAGGTTCCCCGGTGCCGGCCCGCCGTCCGCCGGGCGGCCGTGCGCAGCGCGCCGGTCAGCTCCTCGCGCCGGGCGACCCGTTCCGGGGCGGTGAGGGAGAGCACGTACCCGGCGAGCCGGGTGAGCGGCATCCGGGACAGGTCGGCGGCCACCGCCCGCGCCGCCGCGGGACCGTGCTGCCGCGCCGCCGCCTGGAGCCGCAGCGTCTCCAGGCGGGTGAGCCGGGGGGCGATGCGCTCCAGGAACACGCCGCGCGGTATGCCGTGCCTGGCGGCGAAGCCCTCCGCGACGGTGTACGGGAGTTCGTAGAGCGCCGCCTGCTCGTAGTGCGCGCGCCGCCAGGCCTCCAGGATCGGCGTGTCGTAGCGGGCGCGGCTGTGCGGAGCGAAGAGGAAGGCGCCGAGTTCGGCGTCGTCCAGATGCAGATGCGCGTGCCGCAGCGCCCGCTTGAGGCCGTTGCGGTACTTGACGGCATCGAGGGCCGGATCAGGCCGGGCGGCCAGCCAGTCGCGCAGCAGGGCGCGGGTGCGGCGGTTGTTCACCCCGGAGCGGCGCAGGGCGCCGAAGAGTCCGTAGACGCGCTGCGGCGGCAGCAGCGCCAGCCGTCCGGCGATCAGCCGGCCCTCGCCGCGGCGCTGGTCCGCGGTGGCGTCGCCGGCGGTCTCCAGCAGCCGGCGGATGATCAGCGCCGCGTTGTGGTCGTTGATGTCGAGGGCGAGCACGCCCGCGTAGAGGTCGCGGTAGTTGCCCAGCGTGTAGGCGTGCAGGAAGTCGAGGGAGAGCCGCTGGGCCGCCGCGTCGGAGCGGAACTCGCGCTGGCCGGTCGCGGTGATCGCGGCGTTGACGAAGAGCAGTACGTCCTCGGCCGCGATCGGATCCCCGGACGACTTCATGCCCCCGTCCATGCCCCCACCCGTTCACTCGCGGCCGCCTGCCGGGGCCGGTCGGCACTCCCTTGCAGGGGCCGGCCGGGGAATGGGGGCACGAGCTGCGAATCATTGCTTCAGAGGCAGGTTCCGGAAGTCGCACCGGAGTCCCGCGGCCGGCACCGGGACCGTAACACAGCGCGGGTCGCGGGCTCGAAGGAGTTTCCCCTGGCCGGAGGGGGTCGGACCGATTGCGGGCCCGGACCCGTCGCGGGCCCGGACCGGCCTCGGGTCCGGGGTGGCTGCGGGTCCGAGTCGCGCGGCGCCGGACCCTACTGCCGGTACCCGCCCAGGAACCGGCCGATCCTGCTGATCGCCGTGTCCAGGACGTCCGCGTGGGGGAGCGTGAGGATGCGGAAGTGGTCCGGGGCCGGCCAGTTGAAGCCGGTGCCCTGGACCACCTGGATCTTCTCGCGCAGGAGGAGGTCCAGGACGAACTTCTCGTCGTCGTGGATCCGGTGGACCTTGGGATCCAGGCGGGCGAACGCGTACAGCGCGCCCCTGGGCTTCACGCACGTCACGCCCGGGATCTCGTTGAGCTTCTGCCAGGCCACGTTGCGCTGTTCGTGCAGCCGCCGCCCGGTGCGGTCAGTTCGCGGATGGACTGGCGGCCGCCGAGGGCGGCCTGGATCGCGTACTGGGCGGGGGCGTTGGCGCACAGGCGCATGGAGGCCAGCATGGTCAGGCCCTCCAGATAGTCCTTCGCGTGCTGCTTGGGGCCGGTGACCACCAGCCAGCCGGAGCGGAAGCCCGCCACTCGGTAGGTCTTGGACAGGCCGCAGAAGGTGAGGACGACCAGGTCCGGGGCGAGCGCGGCGGTGGAGTGGTGGACGGCGTCGTCGTAGAGGATCTGGTCGTAGATCTCGTCCGCGAAGACCATCAGGCCGTGGCGGCGGGCGAGGTCGCAGATGCCCTCCAGGACCTCCTTGGGGTAGACCGCGCCGGTCGGGTTGTTGGGGTTGATGACGACCACGGCCTTCGTGCGGTCGGTGATCTTCGAGGCCATGTCGTCCAGGTCCGGGTACCAGTCGGCCTGTTCGTCGCACAGGTAGTGGACCGCCTTGCCTCCGGCCAGCGTCGTCACGGCCGTCCAGAGCGGGAAGTCCGGCGCGGGCACGAGGATTTCGTCGCCGTCCTCGATCAGTGCCTGCACGGCCATCGAGACCAGCTCCGAGACGCCGTTGCCCAGGAAGACGTCGTCGACGTCCACCTCCAGGCCGAGGGTCTGGTAGCGCTGGGCGACGGCCCTGCGGGCGGAGAGGACGCCGCGCGAGTCGGTGTAGCCGTGCGCCCGCGGAAGCATCCGGATCATGTCCTGGAGGATCTCCTCCGGCGCCTCGAATCCGAACAGCGCGGGGTTGCCGGTGTTCAGCCGCAGCACGCTGTGACCGGCCTCCTCCAGCGCGTCGGCGTGCTCGATCACCGGGCCGCGGATCTCGTAACAGACCTCGCTGAGCTTGCTCGACTGCCGGAACTCCATGCGCCGCTTCCCCTCCGGTAACTGGTCCTGCTTGGTTTTACCAAGCGGGAGCTTGGAAAGTCCAACAACCCGTCTACACTGCGTCGCATGTCACCTCGCCGTAGCTACGACCAGTTCTGCTCCGCCGCCCGCGCGCTCGACGCCGTCGGCGACCGCTGGACCCTGCTGATCGTCCGGGAGCTGCTGGCCGGTCCGCGCCGGTACACCGATCTGCACGCCGACCTGCCGGGCGTGAGCACGGACATACTCGCCTCACGGCTGAAGGACATGGAACGGGACGGGCTCACGACCCGGCGCCGGCTGCCGCCGCCCGGAGCCGTCCACGTCTACGAACTCACCTCCCGGGGGCGTGAGTTGCTGCCGGTACTGCGGGCGCTCGGGGAGTGGGGGCGGACGGAGCTGGGGGAGCGGCGGCCCACCGACGCGCTGCGCGCGCACTGGTTCGCGCTGCCCCTGCTGCGCGCCCTGGAGGAGGCGGGGATCGGGGCGGGCGTCGTCGAAGTCCGGCTGGAGGAAGGTGACTTCCATCTGCGCGTGGGCGCCGTGGAGGGCCCGCTCTACGGGTACGGACCCGCGCCGGTGGAGCCGGACGCCCGGCTGGCTCTCGACTCCGTCACGTGTACGGCTGTCAGCCGCGGGGAGTTGGGCCTGGCGGACGCGATACGGGACGGTCGCGTCGAGGTGGGCGGGGACGGCGCCGTGGCCAAGGTGCTGCGCGAGGCATGAGAGAAGGCCCGCCCCGAAGGGGCGAGCCTTCCGAGATGCCGGAACTTCCGTCAGACGCCCGGCGGTATGCGCGACGGGCGTCCCGAGCCGCGCGTCAGCGCGTACCCGCCGATGCCCGCGAGCGCGGCGAGCACGCCGCCGATCCCGGTCCACACCCACCGGTCGGACCACCAGTTGGAGGACCAGCCGCCGTCCGGCTCGATGCTGGACAGCACGGCCGACTTCTTCGAACCCTGGTCGTCCTGCGAACCGCTGCCGTCCTGCTCGGACTTGACCGCGATGCCCGGGGTCAGCGGCTGCGCGAGCGAGCCGTCGACCGCCGCGGCGCCGCCGATGTCCTTGGAGTCGGCCCGCACCTCGGCGCTCACCGGCAGACCCAGGTCGGAGGCGGGCAGGCCGGCCGCCGTGAGCCGGATGTAGTACGTGCCCGGCAGCGGGTCGTTGGCCCACGGTTCCGACCAGGCCCGCACCGTGCGCAGCACGCAGGCGAGTTCGACCGAGGCCGTGCCCTGTGCGGCGGTGCGGGTCTGGGCGCCGTACTGGCAGGACTGGCGGCGCCGCAGACCGTCGTAGACGTCGATCTGCCAGGTCTGCGAGGCGTGCGCCTCGGGCAGCTTCACCGTCGCCTTGACGGTGGGGTGCTGCCCGGCGTCCGCGGCGAACGACCAGTACAGGTAGTCGCCGGTGGAGCCGCTGGCGGTGGCCTGCTGCCCCTGCTCGATCTCGGTCGCGCTACGGAACGAGGTGCCCGCCTGGCTGGGCGCCCCGCTGTCGCCGGACGGATCCGCCGAGGGTGACGAGTCGGCTGCCGCGGGGCCCGCGGCCAGCCCGAGCGCCAGCAGAGCGGCGCCCAACACACGAGTGATACGCATCAGTTCGTCCTCCAGATCGCGACACGCCAACGCGACACCCAGCCCCACAGCAGGCCCGCGACGAAGCCGGTGAGCACCAGCGCGCCGAGCAGCCACCAGCCGCGGCCGAGACCGAAGGAGGCCACGTCGCTCGACTTGCCCGGACCGTCCACCACGTCGACGGTCAGCTCCAGCGGCAGACCCGGCGTGGTCTTCACGCCGGAGGCCGCCGAGAAGGCGTTGGTGATCTGAAGGCACACGGTCTCGGCCGGGGCGCTCTCGTCGTCGCTCTCCGGCTTCGGGTAGCGCAGCCCCGTGGAGATCACGTCCGTACGGCCGTTGCCCGCCGCCTCACCGCGCACGATCTCCCGGCCGCGCTCCGTCACGGCCCGCACCAGCAGGCCGTAGTCGGGGTCGACGGCCCGGTCCGCGGCGACGCTCACCGAGGCCCGCAGCTCCTGGCCGGGGCTGACGTCCACCCGGTACCAGCGCTGCTGTCCGAACTCCTCACGGTCGGTGTAGAGGCCGGACTTGAGCGTCGGCGCCTTCGCGCACTCGGTGGCGCCCTCCGTGGCCACGGGCGTCACCACCGGGTCGGCCGCCCGGTCGACCAACTGGCCAACGCGATCGCTGAGTTCCTCCTTGTGCTGTACGGAGGTGTAGGTGCCGCCGGTCGCCTCCGCGATGCAGATGAGCTGGTCGCGGGTCTTGGCGTCCGGCACCAGGCCGAGGGTGTCGATGGTCAGCCCGATGCCCTTGGCCGCGATCTCGCGGGCCACTTCGCACGGGTCCAGCGGCTGACAGGTGTCCTCGCCGTCGGTGATCAGGACGATCCGGCGCATGCCGTTGCCGCCGTCGAGGTCCGTCGCCGCCTTCTGGAGCGCCGGTCCGATGGGGGTCCAGCCGGTCGGCACCAGCGTCGCCACCGCGGTCTTGGCCTCGGTGCGGTTCAGCGGGCCGACCGGGTAGAGCTGGGCGGTGTCCTTGCAGCCCGTCTTCCGGTCGTTGCCGGGGTAGTTGGCCCCGAGGGTGCGGATTCCGAGCTGGACCTCCTCGGGGGTCGCGTCGAGCACCTCGTTGAACGCCTGCTTGGCCGCGGCCATCCGCGTCCCGCCGTCCATGTCCCGGGTCCGCATGGAGCCGCTGACGTCCAGGACGAGTTCGACCTTCGGGGCGTCCTGCCCCTCCATCTCGTCGGCTACCGCACCGGCGGGAAAGGCCATCCCGGCCGTCAGGGCGGCGAGCAGAGCACAGACTCCCGCCGCCAGCCGTTGTCTTGTGATCATCGGCGGATCTTATTGATCGGACGTGCCGGGGACCAAAACGAGCGGGTTGGGCAGCCCGGTCCACAGGTCGCCGGGAGTGCCGGGAGACAGCCGCATCAGCGTCAACGCCTTCGCCGGAAGCGGCTGTTCACACAGCGCCACGAGGTCCGGGGTGCGCGGCAGGTCCCGTACGGCCGACTCCAGTGCCGCCCGCAGCGCGGCCGCCGATCCGGCCGTGCCCGCCAGCGCGCCCGCCACCAGCGAGCCGAACAGCTTGCGGCGCAGGGCGGTCGGGTCGTCGGTGAGGTTCCGGGCGGGCAACTCCGGTACGGCGATGCCGTGCCGGGTCAGCCGGGCCGGGCTGATCCGGATGTCGGCGACGTCGCGGTAGACCAGCCGCAGCGGGGAGCCGGATCCGGACAGCACGACGAGCAGGTTCTGGCCGTGCGCCTCCAGGGCCACCCCCAGCTCCAGCAGACGCAGTCCGACGGTCAGCGCCAGGCGTGTGAACTCGCCCGTCCAGACCGGTGAGCCGGGCAGGTCCGTGGTGGGCAGCGCCGCCACCGGCACCACGTGCTCCCCGGGTGCGGCGTACGTCCCGGGCGACTCGCGCCACAGGGCCGCCAGATCGGGGGAGCCCGAGGTGGCCGCGCCCAGGGTGCGGGTGATGTGCAGCAGGCCGTCCGTGCGGGCCGCCAGGTCCACGGCGAAGTCCGACAGGGCGGCGGAGGCGGTCACCGAGCCGACCGAGATGTCCCGGACCGAGGACGTCAGCCGGGCGCTGAGCGAGGTCTTGACGTGGAGCCCGCCGGGCACGGCCAGGGTGCGCAGCGACATCAGCGGACGGGCCGCGAGGGCACGTTCCGCGCGCGGCTGCTTGAGCACATGCGCCGCCTGCCAGGGATGCACGGGGATCAGCAGCCGCCCGCCGTCCCGCAGGTCCCTCGGCCACGACCCGCTCACCAGGCACTCCCGCTCCGGCACCGGCACCAGGCCCAGCTCGACCGACGGCCGGTGCTCGGGCCCGTACGCGAGCTGCTCGGCGACCGAGAAACCCGGCCGGGAACGGCAGTTGGGGTGGAAGGGGTGGCCGTCGACCACCCGCTGCTCCCACTGCCAGTCCGCCACCGGCCACTCCTCGCGGTGAGCCTCCTCAACAGGTGGCTGATCGGCCCGCGACAGCGCCAGCGAGGCGACACTGTGCCCGAGTTCGGCGGCGAGCGAGTCGCCGTGCGGCACGGCGAGGGCCCTCATCAGCCGCGCCGGATCGTCGTGGGCCGCCCCGGCCAGACGTACGGCCGTGACGTACGCGGAGGTGGCGTACGGGTCGGACGGCGGCCCCTCCAGCCGGCGGCCGTCGCGCAGCCGCAGGACGAGCGCGTCCCGTGTGCGCTCCCGGCCGGTGATCCACGGCAGCGGCTCGTGGGCGAGCGCGCGCCACAGCCGGGTCAGTACGGCGGCCCGCGCGTCGTGCAGCCGCGCCGCGTACCGTGAGACCAGGTCGGGCCGCACGGCGGCCAGCTCCTCGGCGACCTCGGTCTCGGTGGCTGGGGGACGGTGCACGGTCGGACTCCTCCGATAGCGGGCGGGCGTCAGGTCGGCGCGTGCCGGGCAGACATACTGATCACCTTCGCACCGTGTGGACCTATGGACCGAACGGACCGAGTAAAACGCATGGAGCTCATGCCCCCCACCGACGACGTCGCGGAGCGCGCCGACGCGTACGCGGCCGCGCCCCTGCTGAACTGCCTGATCCGCGAGGTCGCTCGGCCGTACCCGGATCCGGGCGGCCGGCGGACGTACCGGCTGCCCGGCGGGGACCGGCTGCTGCGCGTGCGCGACGGGCGGCGGCCCACCGCGCCGGAGGTGTACGCGGAGGGCGGCTGGCAACGGATCGACCACCCGGAACTGGTCAAACTCGTGGCCGAGGAGCTGCGTCGGCACACGGGCCTGCCCAACGACGAACTGCCCACCGAGATGATCGACAGCCGGGAGGCGGTGGCGGCGCTGCTCGCCGCCCGCGACCGCGCGCCGGTGCCCGAGGACCCGTACATCCGATCCGAGCAGGCGCTCGTCACCGGCCACCCGTACCACCCGGCGCCCAAGGCACGTGGTGGCGGCCCGGCCGCCTCCTGGCTGCCGTACGCGCCCGAGGCGCACGCCCGCTTCCCTCTGGTGCTGCTCGGGGTGCGCGAGGACGTGGTCGCCGAGGAGGGCGACACCTCGGCGCTCGACGCGCTGGGCCAGGCCCCGCGCGGCTACCGGCTGCTGCCCGCCCACCCCTGGCAGCTCGAACTGGTGGGCCGCGACCTCGCCGCGGCCTTCGCCGACGGACGGCTGCTGCGGCTGGGCACGACAGCCCGATCGGTGTGGCCCACGGCGGCGGTCCGCACCGTCCACGTCCCCGGCGCGGACCTCTTCCTGAAGTTCAGTCTGGACGTGCGGATCACCAACGACGTACGGCGGTTGTGGCGCCACGACCTCGGCAGGCTGCGCCGCACCGACACGGCGGTCGCGACCGCCTTCGCCCACCTGCCGGGCCCGGCGGCCTGGCTGTCCGACCGCGGCTACCGCACCGCCGCCTTCGCCTTCGAGGAACTCGCCGTCGTCGTCCGCGACGGACTGGGCGAACACCTGGTGCCCGGCGCGACCCCGCTGCTCGCCGCGGCCCTCGCCGAGGGCTTCGACGGCAACCCGCTGGACGGCCCGGCGGACCCGGCGCCGTGGTGGGAGGCGTACCTGCGCCAGGTGATACCCCCCGTCCTCGGCGCCTTCGCGCGGCACGGTGTCGTCCTGGAGGCCCATCTGCAGAACTCGCTGATCGCCGTGGACGCCGCCGGCCTGCCCGTGCAGGCACTCTTCCGGGACGCGGAGGGCGTCAAGCTGCTGCCGGACGTCTCCCGGGCCGCCGGATGGGAGCGGTTGGTGTACTGCCTGGTCGTCAACCACCTCAGCGAGATCGCCGCCGCCCTCGCCGAACGCCACCCGGGTCTCGACCCCTGGCCCGCCGCCCGCCGTGAACTCGCCCGCCACGACCTGCCCGAGGCCGCCGCCCTGCTCACCTCGCCCACCGTGCCCGGGAAGACGAACCTGCTGCTGCGCTGGACGAACGCCGACGGCGCCGCCGCCCGCTATCAGCCGCTGCCGAACCCGCTGGTGAGCGCCTGAATCCCAGGCTGATCCCCGGCGGGTCCGTGCCCGTGGTCGTCGAGGCCGGCGACCTGCGGACGTCGAACTTTCCGCCGGTCCGCGGGTCGTCGCGAAGGTCGTCGCCGAACAGCAGCGACGCGTTTCCGAACGCCGCACCCGCCCCTGCCGCGACCAGCTGCTCACCCGTTGGTTTCGAGATGGGGAAACCCTCGTTGCCCGCCGTTCACTTTCTGGCACTGGGATGCGGGGCGGAGCCGCAGCGTCCGCAGGACCTCCGGCTGATGTGCCGTGGCCTCCCCCCGGCAGCGCCGACGATGCCGAAGCGTCCCGTTGAACGAAAGACTGTGGATGTCGACACCCTGTTCGCGGTGTGCTGCGCCCTCGCGAGCCTGGGCGGCCCCGCCCGCTTCACATTCCGCTGACGGCCTCCCCCCGTTCCTCTCTGAACGGGTGTCACCTCGCCAACGGGCCGACGCGAGGCGCAGCCTGCCGCCGCACCCATCGGATCGGCTCACTCCTGGTCATGCCGCCACGCGCACCGGGCGTCGGGTGAGCCAGGTGCCGGATAACAGTTTGCCAAGCGTTTTAACCCCCGGCCTTTTTTCAGACGTATCTATGCGCGTAGCTTGAGCGCGTGCCAGGCCCTGGCCGTAGACAGCGGATCCGGGTCGGTCGGCGCATCCCCACGCGCCCTCATGCTTTCCCCGCTCCAAGGAGACCCTTCCTGTGTCGAACTCCAGCGCTGAAACGCCCCGCCCCGCAAGACATCGCGCGACTTCTCTGCGCAAGCGGCTGATACCGCTGGCGATCACCGGCTCGGTCGTGCTGGCCGGAGTGGGCGTCCACTCCGCCTTTGCGACCCCGTCGGCCGACGCCGTCATATCCGAGGTCTACGGAGGCGGCGGCAACTCCGGCGCCACCTTGACCAACGACTTCATCGAGCTTGCCAACGCCGGCTCCGGCTCGCTGGACCTCTCCGACTACAGCGTCCAGTACTTGTCGGGCAACCCCGGCCCGACCACCAAGTGGCAGGCCACCCGCCTCACCGGCACCCTCGCCGGCAACGGCCGTTACCTGATCCAGGAGGCCGCGGGCACCGGCGGCACCGACGCACTGCCCACCCCGGACGCCACCGGCAACATCAACATGTCGGGCACCACCGGCACCGTCGCGCTGGTCAAGGGCACCGACCTGCTGACCTGTGTCACCGCCGAGGACTGCGCCGCCGACCCCCGCATCAAGGACCTGGTCGGCTTCGGCACCGCCGTCGTCCGCGAGGGCTCCGGCCCGGCCGCCGGCGCGAGCAACACCGCCTCGGTCGCCCGCAAGACACTGGTGGACACCGACGACAACGCGGCCGACTTCGCCGCGGGTGCCCCCACCCCGGAGAACTCCGGCGGCCAGGGCGGCGGCCCCGGCGGTGACCCCACGCCGACCCCGACGCCGACCCAGACCGCCCCCGCCGACGCGATCTCGGCGAAGATCCACGACATCCAGGGCACCAACCGGCGCTCCCCGCTGTCCACCAAGAACGTCAAGGACGTCACCGGCATCGTCACCGGTGTCCGCACCACCAGCACGTCCTCCACGTCCAAGGGCTTCTGGATGCAGGACCCGAACCCGGACAACGACCCCCGCACCAGCGAGGGCATCTTCGTCTACACCAGTTCCAACCCCACGGTGAAGGTCGGCGACAGCGTCACCGTGTCCGGTGTGGTCACCGAGTACTACCCGGGCGGCTACGACACCGGCATCCAGTCGACGACCGAGATCATGAAGCCGACGGTCACCGTGCTGTCCAGCGGCAACCCGCTGCCGGCCCCGGTCGTCCTCGACAAGAACAGCATCCCCGCCGCGTGGTCCCCGAAGGGCGACAGCACCGGCAACACCGAGTACCTCGACCTCGAGCCGACCAAGTACGCCCTGGACTTCTACGAGTCCCTGGAGGGCATGAACGTCCAGATCTCCGACGCCCGCGTCGTCGGCGCCACGGACGCCTACCACGAGATGTGGGTCACGGCCGACCCCGACCACAACAAGACCAAGCGCGGCGGCATCTACTACCCGTCGTACGACGACCCGAACGTGGCTCGCCTCCAGGTTCAGGCGATCAACACCACGGACCCGTTCCCGATGGCGAACGTGGGCGACGAGCTCACCGGCGTCACCGAGGGCCCGCTGGACTACAGCCAGTTCGCCGGCACCTACATCCTCGCGGCCCGCCAGCTCGGTACCTACAAGGACAACGGCCTCAAGCCCGAGGTCACGAGCCAGGCGAAGTCCAACGAGGTCACCATCGGCACGTACAACGTGCAGAACCTCGCGCCGAGCGACCCGCAGGCCAAGTTCGACCGACTCGGCCACAACCTGGTGACCAACCTGCGCGCGCCCGCCATCGTCGGCGTCGAGGAGATCCAGGACAACAGCGGCGCCGTCGACGACGGCACCGTCGACTCCGACAAGACGCTGGCCAAGCTCACCGACGCCATCGTCGCCGCCGGCGGCCCGCGCTACGAGTACCGTCAGATCAACCCGGTGAACGACAAGGACGGCGGCCAGCCGGGTGGCAACATCCGCACCGTCTTCCTGTTCGACCCGAAGCGGGTCAGCTTCGTGGACCGGCCGGGTGGCGACTCCGTCACCGCCGTCGACGTCGTCGGCACGGGCAACAAGACCCACCTGACCGTCTCGCCCGGGCGGATCGCCCCGAACGACGAGGCGTGGAACAGCAGCCGCAAGCCGCTGGTCGGCGAGTTCCTCACGAAGAACAACAAGACGATCTTCGTGATCGCCAACCACTTCAACAGCAAGGGCGGCGACCAGAACGTCGCCGGCCGCATCCAGCCGCCCGTCCTCAGCTCCGAGATCCAGCGGAACAAGCAGGCCACGCTGGAGAACGCCTTCGTCAAGAAGCTCGAGGCCGCCGACCCCAAGGCTCTCATCGTCTCCCTGGGCGACTACAACGACTACCAGTTCTCCTCCGCGATGAAGACCCTGACCGGTGACGGCAAGCAGCTCACCGACCTGGTGAACACCCTGCCGGCGAACGAGCGCTACTCGTACGTCTACCAGGGCAACTCGCAGGTGCTGGACCACATGATGGTCAACCCCAGCATGCTGAACAGCGTCACCTACGACGTGGTGCACATCAACTCCGAGTTCGCCGACCAGATCAGCGACCACGACCCGCAGGTTCTGCGTGTGAAGCCGTAAGGCTGACGCAGGCCCGCCCGCTCCCGCGCTCAGTGCAGCGGGGGGCGGGCGGGCTTCTGTGCGTATGTCCTGACACGCGAACACCCGCGGCGCCGGACAGGACCCAGGCGTGACCGCCGCTGCCCGCGGCCCCTCTTTCGGCGCCGGTCTCTCACGTGGCCGCGAACCGGCCGAGTGCCGCGCGGCATTCACTCCCGCCCCGGCCGGCCCCGGGCCGGGACGCGCGCCGCTGGTGCCGCCGGCCCGGGGCACGGCAAACGCCCGGTACGCGATCGTCTCTTGACGAGAGAAGGCGCGAACCGGGTGCTGCCGCACCGGACCTGGGCTCAGGCGGAGCAGGAGGTGGTGCTGCGGGTGGAGCTGGAGGCCGAAGTGGAGCCGGTGCTGGTGCAACCGGCCGGCACGACCTCGCCGGCGTCCGAGTGACCGGAGATCTCGAAGGTCCCGGCCTCGGGCTCGAGGATCTCGTCCGCGAGGGTGCTCGGGATCGGCACGCCGGTCGGAACTCCCCGGAATCTCCCCGTATAGCCTGGGAGGATGCTCACTGAGGTCCACGCCACCCGCTACATAGCGCCGCTGCGGTCCGGTGGCTCCGTACCCGGAGTCGTCGAGGCCGACGACCTCGGCACGTACGTGGTGAAGTTCACCGGTTCCGCGCAGGGCCGCAAGGCGCTGGTCGCCGAGGTGATCGTGGGCGAGCTGGCGCGCGCCCTCGGACTGCGGTTCCCCGAGCTGGTCCTCGTGCACTTCGACCCCGCGCTCGCCGCGCACGAACCCCACCAGGAGGTGCGCGACCTGCTCGACGCGAGCCCGGGCGTGAACCTCGGCATGGACTACCTGCCGGGCGCCGCGGACTTCACCCCCGAGGTCGCCGAGCACTTCCCGGTGGACCCCGTGGAGGCGGGCCGGATCGTCTGGCTGGACGCGCTGACCGTGAACGTGGACCGCACCGTCCACAGCTCGAACCTGATGGTGTGGCCGACCTTCGGCACCGCGCCGCCGCGCCTGTGGCTCATCGACCACGGCGCGGCCCTGGTCTTCCACCACCGCTGGGACGCCTCGGAACCGGGGAAGGCCTACGACTTCCGCCACCACGCCCTGGGCCGGTACGCGCCGGACGTGCGGGCCGCCGACGCCGAGCTGGCCCCCCGGGTGACCCGCGAGCTGCTGCGGTCCGTCCTCGCCGAGGTGCCGGACGCCTGGCTCGCCGACGAGCCCGGTTTCGCCGGCCCGGACGAGGCCCGGCACGCCTACGTCGACTACCTCGCCGCCCGTGTCGAGGCCTCCCCGGCCTGGCTGCCCACCGACTTCCCCACCCGTGAGGAGCTGGCGGCGGAGGAGTCCCGGCGGGCCGCGCGGACCCGGGCGGGCCGGCCGGACTGGCTCAAACACGTCCCCGACCTGCACGGCAAACCGGCCGCGGCGCAGGACTGGTCCGCGCACCTGGGATGACCGGCCGCGGCCCGGGGGTGCTCCGTGGGCCTGGGGTGAGCCGTGGCGCGACGCGAAGTGGCCCCGGAGGGTTCCGGGGCCACTTCGCGTCGTGCGGTTGTCAGCCCTTGAGCTGCTGGTAGGCCGGCAGGGTCAGGAAGTCGGCGTAGTCCTCGTCGAGGGAGACCTGGAGCAGCAGGTCGTGGGCCTGCTGCCAGTGGCCGGCGGCGAAGGCCTCGTCGCCGATCTCCTTGCGGATGTTCTCCAGTTCCTCGGCGGCGACCTCGCGGGCCAGCTCCGGCGTGACCTTCTGGCCGTTCTCGAACTCCACGCCCGCGTTGATCCACTGCCAGATCTGCGAACGGGAGATCTCCGCGGTGGCCGCGTCCTCCATCAGGTTGAAGATCGCGACGGCGCCCAGGCCGCGCAGCCAGGCCTCGATGTAACGGATGCCGACCTGGACGGCGTTGACCAGTCCCGCGTACGTCGGCTTCGCGTCGAGGGAGTCGACCGCGATCAGGTCGGCCGCCTCGACGTGCACGTCCTCGCGCAGCCGGTCCTTCTGGTTCGGCTTGTCGCCGAGGACCTTGTCGAAGGACTCCAGGCAGATCGGCACCAGGTCCGGGTGGGCCACCCAGGAGCCGTCGAAGCCGTCGCCGGCCTCGCGGTCCTTGTCGGCGCGGACCTTCTCGAAGGCCACCTTGTTGACCTCGGCGTCCCGGCGGGAGGGGATGAAGGCCGCCATGCCGCCGATCGCGTGCGCGCCGCGCTTGTGGCAGGTGCGCACGAGGAGTTCGGTGTAGGCGCGCATGAACGGAGCCGTCATCGTGACCGCGTTGCGGTCCGGCAGGACGAACTTGGCCCCGCCGTCACGGAAGTTCTTGACGATGGAGAACAGGTAGTCCCAGCGGCCCGCGTTCAGCCCGGCGGCGTGGTCGCGCAGTTCGTAGAGGATCTCCTCCATCTCGTACGCGGCCGTGATCGTCTCGATCAGGACGGTGGCGCGCACGGTCCCCTGCGGGACGCCGACGTAGTCCTGGGCGAAGACGAACACGTCGTTCCACAGCCGCGCCTCCAGGTGCGACTCGGTCTTCGGGAGGTAGAAGTACGGGCCCTTGCCGAGGTCGAGCAGACGCTGCGCGTTGTGGAAGAAGTACAGGCCGAAGTCGACGAAGGCGCCCGGCACCTGGGTGCCGTCCGCGTCGACGAGGTGGCGCTCGTCCAGGTGCCAGCCGCGTGGGCGCATGACGACCGTGGCGAGCTCCTCGTCCGGGCGCAGCGCGTAGGACTTGCCGGAGCCGGGGTCCGTGAAGTCGATGTTCCGGGTGTAGGCGTCGATCAGGTTGAGCTGGCCGAGGACCACGTTCTCCCAGGTGGGGGCGGAGGCGTCCTCGAAGTCGGCGAGCCAGACCTTCGCACCCGAGTTGAGCGCGTTGATGGTCATCTTGCGGTCGGTGGGACCGGTGATCTCGACCCGGCGGTCGTTCAGGGCCGCGGGAGCCGGGGCCACCTTCCAGGAGTCGTCCGCGCGGATCGCTGCCGTCTCCGGGAGGAAGTCGAGCGTGGAGGTGCGGGCGATCTCGGCGCGGCGCCGCGCCCGGCGGGCGAGGAGTTCGTCGCGGCGCGGCGTGAACCGCCGGTGCAGCTCGGCCACGAAGGCGAGCGCCGCGTCGGAGAGGACCTCGTCCTGCCGGGGCAGGGGCTCGGCGTCGACGATGGCCAGCGGGGACGGCGCTGGTGCGGACATGAGCTGTCACTTCCTTCGGGGGAGCTTCTTCAGCGAACCACGTTCGGTGCCGCCATGCCGTGGCACCGGATGCCAATGGCGACGAATACGGCATTTCGCACCCGAGGAGCGGTCGAGTGCTTCTGGAGTGTGGATAGTAGTTTCCTTATGGTGGAAGTTCAATGGTGTGTTGACGTCGAGATTCTTCGAGTCGAGTGAAGGTGGCGCTCGGTGCCATCCCGCTCACTCAAGGTGGCCCAGGTCGGCCTCGGTGTCGATGTCGTACGCCCGTGCCACGTCCCCGCACTCGACGAGGGTGATCGATCTCTCGTGCGCCCTCAGGTAGGCGCGTGCCCCCCGGTCGCCGGTCGCACTCTCCGCGACGCCGCCCCAGTGGGCCGCCCCGAGCAGCACCGGATGGCCGCGCACGCCGTCGTACGCGGCCGAGGCCAGCGAGCTTTCGTCCCGGTACGCGGCCCGCACCCGGGCCACCGCCTCCGCGCTCACACCGGGCTGGTCCACGAGCACGACCAGGGCCGCGCGGGCCCCCGTACCGGCGAGGGAGTCCAGCCCGGCCCGCAGCGAGGAGCCCATGCCCTGCTCCCAGCGCGGGTTCTCCACGAGCACGCAGCCGGCCAGTGCCGCGTGCCGCCGCACCTCGGCCGACCGCGCGCCCAGGACCACGTGGACGCGTTCGCATCCGGCCGCCCGCAGGGTCCCGACCGCGTGCTCCACCAGCGGCCGGCCCCGGTGCGCGAGCAGCGCCTTGGGCCGCCCGCCGAGCCGCCGCCCGCCGCCGGCCGCCAGCACCAGTCCCGCGATCTCGTCCTCTGTGCGTGTCATGGGTCCTGCATACCGCGGACCGTCCGCCGTCGAGCCCGTGTGCGGGGGCTGAATTTCGGTCCCCGCGGTGGCGCACCCCGGTCCCGGTGGCGTTTACTGATCGGCGTCCCCCGGCGCCCGACCCGCTCGACAGGGATGTCCGACGGGACCACGGAGGGGACGGCGCACGACGGCGTGCGAGGGGGAGGGGCTGTGTTGCGGAGCTTGGACCGGCGGCCGGCGACCGGCGGCAAAGAGGATCCCAGGGTGACGGAGCTGCGGACCGCCGTGGCCCGGCTGCGCCGTGAACTCGCCGCGCATCCGGCGGAGTTCTCCGACCGTGCCATCGCCGAGGACGAACTGGCCGCCCTCGCCGCGATGGCCGCCCACGGCACTCCCGAGATCCCGCGGCTGCGCCGCTCCCTGCTGCTGATCGCCGGATCCATCGGCTCGGTCAGCGCCCTGGCTCACGGACTGTCCCAGGTGCGTACCGCGGTCGACCTGTTCGCGGAGCCGCCGCGAGGTTGACGGACGAGTCAGTCCCGGTCGGTGTCCGTGCCCGGAGGCGCGGTGTCCGCTCCGGCGGGCCCGTCCGTGTCCGTGCCCGTCACGGTCTCAGGCGCCGGATGAGGCCCTGCCCGGTCGCCGCCGCCACCGCCGCGGTACGCGACTCGACGCCCAACTTGGCGTAGATGTGCACCAGATGGGACTTCACCGTGGCCTGGCTCAGGAACAGGCGCTTGCTGATCTGAAGGTTGGACAGGCCGTCGCGGACCAGTTCCAGCACCTCCAGCTCGCGGCGGCTGAGCGCGGCCGCGGGCGTGCGCATGCGGTCCATCAGACGGTGGGCGACCGCGGGCGCGAGGGCAGAGCGGCCGGAGGCGGCGGTGCGCACCGCGGCGGCCAGCTCCTGCGGCGGCGCGTCCTTCAGGAGGTAGCCCGCCGCACCGGCCTCCACCGCGGCGAGGATGTCCGCGTCGGTGTCGTACGTGGTCAGCACCAGGACACGCGGGGCGCCGGGCCGGGCGGTGATCGCCGCCGTCGCCTCCGCACCGTGCGCGCCGCCCGTGCCGAACTGCAGATCCATCAGCACCACGTCCACACCGCCCGCCGCGGCCAGTTCCACGGCGCGCTCCGCCGTCGGCGCCTCCCCGGCGATCTCGAAGTCGGGCTCGGCGGACAGCACCGCCTTCAGGCCCGCACGGACCACGGGATGGTCGTCCGCCAGCAGCAGCCGGATCGTCATGCGCCGCCCCCGGAGACCGGGTACGGCAGAGTGACCGCCACCGCGGTGCCCTGGCCGGGCGCCGACTCCACGGCGAACGTCCCGCCCAGTGCCTCGGCCCGCGAGCGCATCGCGGGCAGCCCGAAACCGCCGTCCGCCGCGCGGCCGGGCCGTGCGGCGGTGTGCCCGGCACCGGGGTCGAAACCGGCGCCGTCGTCGACGACGTCCAACGCCACCGCCGTGTCCATGAAGCTCAGGGTGATCTCCGCGCGGTGGGCGCGGGCGTGCCGCAGGGTGTTGCCGAGCGCCGACTGGGCGATCCTGAGCAGCGCCACCTCGTAGGGGGTGGGCAGCTCGGCCGGGGTGCCGCTCACCGTGAAGCGGACCTTGGTCGGGGCGGCCACGCCCGAGCACAGCCGTTCCAGGGCCCCGGCCAGCGAGCCGCGTTCCAGGTCGGGCGGGGTCAGCGCGTGCACGAAGCGGCGGGCCTCGGCGAGGTTGTCCTGCGCGGTCGCGCGGGCCTGCTCGATGTGCGCGGCGGCCGGGGAGCCGTCGGGCAGCGCACGCTGGGCGGCACGCAGCAGCAGCTGGATGCTGGACAGGCCCTGGGCGAGCGTGTCGTGGATCTCCCGGGCCAGCCGCTCCCGCTCCGCCAGCGTGCCGGCGGTGCGCTCGGCGCCGGCCAGCTCCGCGCGGGTGGCCACCAGCTCCTCGATCAGCTCACGGCGCCGCTCGCTCTCCCGGTACAGGGCCTCGTAGCCGAGGACCGTGGCGGCGGCCACCCCCGCGCCGAGCAGCGGGCCGATGAAGGCGCCGGCGGTGAGCCGCTCACCGTGCCCGATGAAACCGGCGATGGCCGCGCCCGCGGTCGCCGCGACCGCGGGCAGGCTCCAGCGCACGGGCAGCAGGTGCAGCTGGAGGAAGTACAGCGGGAAGGCCGCCCACAGGGCGTCGGGGGAGAGCGCGAGCAGGACCAGCCAGGCCGCGCAGAGCGCCGCCAGCCACACCGCGGCCGCGCGCTGGGAGCGGTGGGTGGCCGGGCTCAGCACCCCCCAGGCGAACACCGCGCCCGTTCCCAGTACCGCCGCCACGGTGGCCGGCCCGTGCGCGCGGGCCGCGGCGAGTGCCAGCAGGCCTGCGAACAGCGCGTACAGGCACAGGCGCAGGGTGACGACTACGGGGGAGTGGGTGCGGACATCCATGACGGGTCCAGGGTAGGCGGCCCGGGCGGGGCGCCGGTCAACCGAAAGTTCGAAAGACGGGTGCGTCCTTCGATCCGCGGCAGCCATGCCCCGGCGCGATGCCCGGCGGGGGCGGTGCCGCGCAGGGTGGAGGACATGTTCGTCGCATGGAGAGACCTGCGCTTCGCCAAGGGGCGGTTCGCCCTGATGGGAGCCGTGGTCACACTGATCACCCTGCTCGTAGGGCTGCTGTCCGGGCTCACCGCCGGGCTCGCCGAGGAGAACGTCTCGGCGGTGAAGGGCCTGCCCGCCGACCACCTCGCCTTCGCCGCGCCGCCCGGCGGCCGGCCGGTGTCGTTCACCGGTTCCTCGCTGCCGCCGGACGCCGTCCGGCGGTGGGCGGAGCACGTCCCGTACGCGGAGCCGGTCGCGATCCGCACGCTCGACGCGGCCGCCGGGAGCCGTACGGCGGCGGTGTCCGTGTTCGCCGTACGCCCGGCGGCCGGCATCGCACCCGACGGCGTGGCGCCCGGGCGGGCCGTACTCTCCACCGAGGCGGCGTCCGCACTCGGTGTCGCCGCCGGGGACCGGGTCCGTCTCGGCTCCGCCGCCTGGACCGTGGCGGCCGTGACGGGCGGTGCCTCCTACAGCCACACGCCCGTGGTGTGGACGGCTTGGGACGGCGGCCGGGCGACCGTGATCGCGCTGCGCACGCGAGGTGCCGACGTCCCGGCCGGGGACCGGAGCGCCGGCACGAAGACCCTCGCCAAGGACGACGCGCTGACCGCGATCGGCTCCTACCAGGCCGAGAACGGCTCGCTGCAACTGATGCGCGGCTTCCTGTTCGCCATCTCCGCGCTGGTCGTCGGGGCGTTCTTCACGGTGTGGACGATCCAGCGGTCCCCCGACATCGCCGTACTCAAGGCGCTCGGGGCCTCCACCGGCCACCTGTTGCGCGACGCGCTGGGACAGGCCGCGGTGCTGCTCGCCGCCGGGACGCTGCTCGGCACCGGGCTCGCGGCCCTGGCCGGCGCCCTGGTACGGGGCGGCGCGATTCCCTTCGTGCTCGACCTGCCGACCGTCCTGCTGCCCGCCGCGGTCATGGCCGCCCTGGGCGTGCTGGGCGCCGGCCTCTCCGTCCGGCGGATCACCGCCGTCGACCCGCTGACCGCGCTGGGAGGCGTGCGATGAGCCTGCTCCTCGACGACATCACCCTGACCTACCCCGACGGCGACGGCAGGCTCACCGCCCTGGACCGGGTACGCCTGGAGGTGCCCGCGGGCACGGTCACGGCGGTGGCCGGGCCGTCCGGCTCGGGCAAGTCCAGCCTGCTCGCGGTCGCGGCCACGCTGATCACGCCGGACAGCGGACGCGTGTGCGTGGACGGCACGCCGACCGGGGAGCTGAGCGCCGCGGAGCGGGCGGTACTGCGCCGCCGCGGCATCGGGATCGTCTTCCAGCAGCCCAACCTGCTGCCGTCGCTGACGGCGGCGGAGCAGCTGGAGGTGATGGCCCGCCTGGACGGCCGCCGGGCGGCGGCGGGCCGGGTTCGCGAACTCCTGGCCGCCGTGGGCCTCGCCGACCGGGCACACCGGCGCCCGCACCAGCTCTCCGGCGGTCAGCGCCAGCGCGTCAACATCGCCCGTGCGCTGATGAACGACCCCTCCGTCCTCCTGGTCGACGAGCCCACCAGCGCCCTCGACCACGAACGCGGCGCGGCCGTCCTCGACCTGCTGACCAGCCTCACCCGTGCCCGCGGCACGGCGACCGTCCTCGTCACCCACGACCGCACCCACCTGGGCGCGGCGGACGCGGTGCGGGAGATGAGAGACGGACGGCTGGCCCCTCCAGCCGCCGAACGCCCCGGTGATTCGGGACACCGGCCGGGCGAACGAGAAAGGGCCTGAGAGCGGCGTCCGGCCGGAGGGGCGGGAGCCAAGGTGGCCGAGTTGGTGCCGGTTGGTCGGGTGGTGTGTGTCGGCCCCGGTGGGGGTGGTGCCGGTTGGTCGGGTGGTGTGTGTCGGTCCCGGCCGGGGGCAGGCGTCGGCCGACCGCGCCCCGGCCCTTTCGGGCCGCCCG
Organism: Streptomyces sp. NPDC001204; assembly: GCF_053598035.1. Lineage (NCBI taxonomy): Bacteria > Bacillati > Actinomycetota > Actinomycetes > Kitasatosporales > Streptomycetaceae > Streptomyces > Streptomyces sp. NPDC001204. Next base: position 161,319 of record NZ_JBSFJL010000011.1, read on the forward strand.
GCCGGCGGTCCGTCACCGCGTGCGCGTCCCCGCCCGCGTGCGCGTCCCCGCCCGCGGGCGGGGACGACCGTCGGTGGGCGGGATGCGCCGACCGGCAGCCGGCGGGCCGGGAGTCAGGCCGCCGGGCCCGAGCTGGCGAGGGCCTTGGACAGTTCTCTCGCCACCTGCTGGAGGACCGGGACGATCCGTTCCGTCGCCGTGTCCGTGACCCGGCCCGCCGGGCCGGAGATGGAGATCGCCGCGGCGGTGGGGCTGTCGGGGACGGTGACCGCGAGGCAGCGGACCCCGATCTCCTGCTCGTTGTCGTCGACCGCGTAGCCGAGCCGACGGACGTCCTGCAGGGCCGCCAGGAAGCCGTCCGGGGTGGTTATGGTCTTGTCCGTGGCGGCCGGCATGCCGGTGCGGGCCAGCAGCGCGCGCACCTCGTTGTCGGACGTGTGCGCCAGCAGGGCCTTGCCGACGCCCGTGGAGTGCGGCAGCACCCGGCGGCCCACCTCGGTGAACATCCGCATGGAGTGCTTGGACGGCACCTGCGCCACGTAGACGATCTCGTCCCCGTCCAGCAGTGCCATGTTCGCGGTCTCGCCGGTCTCCTCCACCAGCCGTGCCAGGTACGGCCGCGCCCAGGTGCCGAGCAGCCGCGAGGCGGACTCGCCGAGGCGGATGAGGCGGGGACCGAGCGAGTACCGCCGGTTCGGCTGCTGCCGCACATAGCCGCAGGCGACCAGGGTCCGCATCAGCCGGTGGATGGTGGGCAGCGGCAGACCGCTCGCGGCGGAGAGCTCGCTCAGACCCACCTCGCCTCCGGCGTCCGCCATCCGCTCGAGCAGGTCGAAGGCACGCTCGAGGGACTGGACCCCACCGGTGGCGGGGCCGGCGGAGGCGGAGGACTTGCGCTCGTCTGACGGCGGCACGTCGCATTCCTTTCTGCGGGTGTGGCCGCATGCTACCGGCCTGGTCGGATGCCTACCGAGGTCCGTCACGGGATGTTCCTACCGATCAGCAAGGGTTTGTCCATAACCTTGTCTGCATTGCGGTCGGGCTCTTGACGGTGCTCGCGGTGAAAACTACGTTCTGGCCACCGGAAGTTTACTTCCGTTCTGTGGAAAACATCGAACGTTCCCCCACTTCCCCCTCCCCGGGAGCCCCCTATGCCTCCTGCTGTGGATGACCGATCGTCCGTGGATACCGGCAACACAGGCAACGCAGCCAGTTCCGGCCTGTACACGTACGATCTCGCCCCCACGAAGAAAGAAGGGCGCCGCTGGGGCGCCTACAACGTCTTCACGCTCTGGGCCAACGATGTGCACAGCCTCGGAAACTACGCCTTCGCGATCGGTCTGTTCGCGCTCGGCCTGAACGTGTGGGGCATCCTGGCCGCCTTCGCACTCGCCTCCGTCCTGCTCTTCCTGCTGCTCACCCTGTCCGGGTTCATGGGGCACAAGACGGGCGTCCCGTTTCCCGTCATGAGCCGCATCGCCTTCGGCATCAAGGGCGCGAAGATACCGGCCGGCGTCCGCGGCGCCGTCGCCATCGCCTGGTTCGGCATCCAGACCTACCTCGCCTCCGCCGTCCTGAGCGCGCTGCTGGTGGCCCTGTTCCCCGGCCTGAGCCGGCTCCAGGCGCATTCCGTACTCGGCCAGACCCTGCTCGGCTGGCTCACCTTCATGGCCCTCTGGGTGCTCCAGGTGCTCATCGTGAGCTACGGCATGCAGATGATCCGGCGCTACATGGCCTTCGCCGCGCCCACCACGCTGATCACCATGTCCGCCCTGGCCGCCTGGATGTTCTTCCGGGCCGGCGGATCGATCTCCCTGTCCGACGGCGCCGCGCTCACCGGCGGCGCGATGTGGCTGCACATCTTCCAGGGCGCCGCCCTGTGGGTGGTGATCTACGGCACCTTCGTACTGAACTTCTGCGACTTCACCCGGTCGGCCAGGAGCCGCGCCTCCATCGTCCGCGGCAACGTGATCGGCATCCCGGTGAACATGCTCTTCTTCGCCGTCATCGTGGCGGTGCTCAGCGGCGCGCAGTTCAAGCTCGACGGGCAGATCATCACCAGTCCCACGGACATCGTCCGCACCATCCCGAACATGATCCTGCTGGCCGCGGCCTCGCTCGCCCTCATCGCCCTGACCGTCGCGGTGAACCTGCTGGCCAACTTCGTGGCACCGATCTACGCGCTGGTCAACCTCTTCCCGCACCGGCTGAACTTCCGCCGCGCCGGCCTGGTGAGCGCGATCGCCGGCCTGGTGATCACGCCGTGGAACCTCTACAACAGCCCGATCGCGGTGGAGTACTTCCTCGGCGGACTCGGCGCCCTGCTCGGGCCCCTCTTCGGCGTGATCATGGCGGACTACTGGCTGCTGCGCCGGGCCCGGATCAACGTGCCCGACCTCTACACCGAGGACGCGCAGGGCGAGTACCACTACCGCCGCGGCTACAACCCGCGGGCCGTCTGGGCCTTCGTGCCGTCCGCGGCCATCGCCGTCGTCCTCGCCCTGGTGCCGGTCTTCCATGCGGTAGCGGGCTTCTCCTGGTTCGTCGGCGCCATCCTCGCCGCCGTCTTCTACACGGTCATCGCCGACCGCAGCGCCCTGATCCACGACGTGGACGGCGAGGCCATCGCGGTCGCCGCCGAATGAGCCGCGAACCAGCCGCGGATCAGCCACGAACGAGCCGTCCAGCAGGACCACCCAGAAAGCGAACCATGCGCATCCTCGTCGTGAACGTCAACACCACGCAGTCCATCACCGACTCGATCGGTGAGCAGGCGGCGGGTGCGGCGTCCCCCGGCACCGAGATCGTCCCGCTGACCCCGTCCTTCGGAGCGGAGTCCGTGGAGGGCAACTACGAGAGCTACCTCGCCGCCATCGCCGTGATGGAGGCCGTCCGCGCCCACCCCGGACCCTTCGACGCCGTGATCCAGGCCGGATACGGCGAGCACGGCCGCGAGGGCCTTCAGGAACTGCTCGACGTACCCGTCGTCGACATCACCGAGGCCGCCGCGAGCACCGCCCAGTTCCTCGGCCGCTCCTACTCCGTCGTCACCAGCCTGGACCGCACGGTCCCGCTGATCGAGGAGCGCCTCCACATCGCCGGGCTGAGCGCCCGGTGCGCCTCCGTGCGCGCCAGCGGGCTCGCCGTGCTCGATCTGGAGCGGGACGAGAAGGCCGCCGTCGCCGCGATCGCCGAACAGGCCGCCCGCGCGGTGGAGGAGGACCGGGCGGAGGTGATCTGCCTCGGCTGCGGGGGTATGTCCGGGCTCACCGAGCGCGTGGCCGAGCGCACCGGGGTCCCGGTCGTCGACGGCGTGACCGCCGCCGTGACGATCGCCGAGTCCCTCGTCCGGCTCGGCCTGTCCACCTCCAAGGTGCGCACATACGCGCCGCCGCGGCCCAAGCGCATGGTCAACTGGCCCCCGCGCACGCGTTGACGCAGGTCGCGCGAGGCCCGCGCAGGCCGCCGCGACGAGGTCCGCTCCGCCAAGAAGGTCTTGACTCATGAGGTTCGGCCATGAAGACTCCGTCTACAGGAAACTCATTTCCGCTCTCCGGAATATTGCTTGCCTCGCGGGTGAGCGACAGTGAATAGAGGAACAGCACCAGAGGAGGGGCGTCCGTTGCCCGACGTACAGCTCGTACTGCGCTCCACACGCGTCGTCACCCCCGAGGGCGTGCGCCCCGCGTCCGTCACCGTCGCCGACGGCCGGATCGTGGCGGTACTGCCGCACGACGCCGAGGTTCCGGCGGGAGCGTGGCTGGAGGACGTCGGTGACGACGCTCTGCTGCCCGGCCTCGTCGACACCCATGTCCATGTGAACGACCCCGGGCGCAGCGACTGGGAGGGCTTCTGGACGGCCACCCGTGCGGCCGCCGCCGGAGGCATCACCACCCTCGTGGACATGCCCCTCAACTCGCTGCCGCCGACGACCACCGTCGACAACCTGCGCGTCAAGCGGGAGGTGGCCCGCAGCAAGGCCCACATCGACGTCGGGTTCTGGGGCGGCGCGCTCCCGGACAACGTCAAGGACCTGCGGCCGCTGCACGACGCGGGCGTCTTCGGCTTCAAGTGCTTCCTGTCCCCGTCCGGGGTCGACGAGTTCCCGGAGCTGAACCACGACCAGCTGACCGCGTCCATGGCGGAGATCGCGGGCTTCGGCGGGCTGCTCATCGTGCACGCGGAGGACCCGCACGAACTCGGGCTCGCCCCCCAGTTGAGCGGCCCGAAGTACGCCGACTTCCTGCAGACCCGCCCCCAGGTCTCCGAGGACAGCGCCATCGACGGGCTCATCGCCCTGGCCCGCCGGCTCGGCGCGCGGGTCCACATCCTGCACCTGTCCTCCTCCGGCGCGCTGCCGCTGATCGCCGCCGCCAAGCGTGAGGGCGTCCGCCTCAGCGTCGAGACCTGCCCGCACTACCTCACCCTCACGGCCGAGGAAGTGCCCGACGGGGCCAGTGAGTTCAAGTGCTGCCCGCCGATCCGCGAGGCCGCCAACCAGGACCTGCTGTGGGCCGCGCTCGCCGACGGCACCATCGACTGCGTCGTCACCGACCACTCGCCGTCCACCGTGGACCTCAAGACGTCCGACTTCGCCACCGCCTGGGGCGGCATATCCTCGCTCCAGCTGAGCCTGTCGGCCATCTGGACGGAGGCGGCCCGGCGCGGCCACGGCATCGAGGACGTGGTCCGGTGGATGTCCGAACGCACCGCGAACCTCGCCGGTCTGGACCGCAAGGGCGCCATCGCGCCCGGCCGGGACGCCGACTTCGCGGTCCTGGCCACCGACGAGACCTTCACCGTCGACCCCGCCGCGCTCCAGCACCGCAACCGCATCACCGCGTACGCGGGCAAGACCCTGCGCGGTGTCGTGAAGTCCACCTGGCTGCGCGGCGAGCGCATCTACGACCCCGCGCTCGACGACCACTTCACCGAACCCACCGGCCGACTTCTGGAAAGGACGAACTGATCACCGTGACGGCGACCCTGAGCTTCACCGGCGACGCGAACCCCTACGGCGGCGGCGACCCCTACGCCGACTTCCGTACGGCCGACTTCCCCTTCACCAGGCACGCCAACCTGGCCGACCGCCGGCTCGGCGCGGGTGTCATCGCCGCCAACGACGAGTTCTTCGCCCAGCGCGAGAACCTGCTGGTGCCCGAGCGGGCCGAGTTCGACCCCGAGGACTTCGGGCACAAGGGGAAGGTCATGGACGGCTGGGAGACCCGCCGCCGGCGCGGCGTCTCGGCCGAGCACCCCTGGCCCACCGAGGACGACCACGACTGGGCGCTGATCCGGCTCGGCGCGCCCGGCGTCGTCCGCGGCATCGTCGTGGACACCGCCCACTTCCGCGGCAACTACCCGCAGGCCGTCTCCGTCGAGGGCACCTCGGTCGACGGCGCCCCCACGCCCGAGGAACTCCTCGCCGACGACGTCAAGTGGACGACCCTGGTCCCGCGCACCGCGGTCGGCGGCCACGCGGCCAACGGCTTCGAGGTGAACGCCGAGCAGCGCTTCACGCACCTGCGTCTCAAGCAGCACCCCGACGGCGGCATCGCGCGCCTGCGGGTGTACGGCGAGGTCGTGCCCGACCCGGCGTGGCTGGCCGCGCTCGGCACCTTCGACGTGGTGGCGCTGGAGAACGGCGGCAGCGTCGTGGACGCCTCCAACCTCTTCTACTCGCCGGCCACCAACACCATCCAGCCGGGCCGTTCCCGCAAGATGGACGACGGCTGGGAGACCCGCCGCCGCCGCGACCAGGGCAACGACTGGATCAGCTACCGCCTCGCCGGGCACACCGCGATCCGCGCCCTGGAGATAGACACCGCCTACCTCAAGGGCAACAGCGCCGGCTGGGCGTCGGTCTCCGTCAAGGACGGGGAGGACGGCGAGTGGACGGAGATCCTGCCGCGCACCCGTCTCCAGCCCGACACCAACCACCGCTTCGTGCTGCCCGCGGCGGCCGTCGGCACGCACGCGCGCGTGGACATCTTCCCGGACGGAGGCATCTCCCGGCTCCGTCTGTTCGGCGCGCTGACCGAGCAGGGCGCGGCCGCACTGGCGGCCCACCACCAGGAACTGGGCGGCTGACCCGTCCGTACCCGCGGGGCGGCCGGCCGTAGCCCTACGGACCGGCACGCCCCGCCCGGCAGGGCCGATGAGTTCGGGCGCCCATGAGTTTCGGGGGCCGGTGGGGTCCGAGCCGGTGACGAGGGCTTCGGCCGGTTCACGGCCGAGGTCTTCGACCGCGCCGGCGCCTTCCTCCTCGGCCGCCGCACCCACCGCCCCCGGTACGGTTCCTGCCTGGATTAACTCCCCGCGAATTCATCGAACTTGACGGTAAATTCCTCGGACTTGTCATTGACATGCCAGTGTCTACGCGCGTCATGATGAGCGCATGAGATTCCCCCCACGCACCACCCGCATCGGCGCCGCCGGCGCCCTCATGTCCGCACTCCTGGTCGGTGGCACCGTCGCCGCCGCCCCGGCCGACGCCGCCGCGACCGCGGTCGGCAGCATCTGCTACAGCGCGCTGCCCTCCCAGGCGTACGACACGCTCCGTCTGATCGACAAGGGCGGTCCCTACCCGTACTCCCAGGACGGCGCCGTCTTCCAGAACCGTGAGGGCGTCCTGCCCAAGCAGTCGACCGGGTACTACCACGAGTACACGGTCGTCACCCCGGGCTCCTCCGACCGTGGGGCCCGACGCATAGTCACCGGCCAGAAGACCCGGGAGGACTACTACACCGCGGACCACTACGTGACGTTCAAGCTCGTCAACTTCGGCTGCTGACACACGAGTCCACCGCACGTCCCTCGCCTCGCGGACCCTCCACGCACACCGGCCGCGGGGCGAGCCGCTGCCCGGCTCCGGCCCGGCCTCGCACGGGGCCGGAGCCGCGGGTGCCGCTTCGGGGCGGCTCGGGTCAGGGGCGCAGCACCACGCGCCGGCCGTGGAGCTCGCCCCGTTCCATGCGCTGGTGGATCTCCGCCGCGGCGCTCAGGGGGAGGTACTCCACCGAACGGGGCCGCAGCCCGCCCGAGGCCAGGAGGTCGTTGACGGCGGTCGCCGCCTCGGCCAGTTCCTCGGCTGTGGCGTTGGAGATGGCGAACCCGCGCAGGGAGCCGTCCTTCATGTAGAGCGGACCGACGGGAAGGGCCGGCTCGTCGCGGGCACCGGACAGGACGACGATGCGGCCGCGGTGCGCGAGGAGGTCGACCGCGGTCCTCAGGTCGTTGTGCCCCGAGGTGTCGACGTGGACGCCGACGCCGGACGGAGCGAGCCGCGCCAGCCGCGCCGCGAGATCGGGGGCGTGGTAGTCCACGACCTGCGCCGCGCCCAGGGACCGGACGTGCTCGTGGTCACGCGGTGCGGCCGTGGCGAGGACCCGCGCGTACGCCCGGTGCGCGAACTCCACCAGCGCGCCGCCCACGTTGCCGGCCGCGCCACCGACCAGGACCGTCTCACCGGGGCGCAGCCCGCCGTGCGTGAAGAGCGCCAGATGGGCGGTCGCGGCGGGATGGAACACGGCCACCGCCTCCTCCGGGCGCACGCCCGCCGGCAGCCGGTAGAGGCGGTCGGCGGGCACCACGGCCTGCTCGGCGGCCGCTCCCTGCCGGCCGTCGTGGCCCAGGCTGTTGCACCACACCGTCTCGCCGACGGCGAAACCGGAGCCCGCGGACGTCACCGTGCCCACCAGGTCGCGCCCGACCACGAACGGGAACGGCAGCGGTGTGCGGAACAGCCCCGAGCGGACGAAGGTGTCCACCGGGTTGACCGTGGTGGCCAGCACGTCCACCAGCACCTCGCCCGGCCCCGGCACGGGAGCGGGCAACTCACCGAAGCGGATGACGTCGGGTGGCCCCAGCTGTTCGACATAGGCGGCACGCATGACCGCCAATTCTCCCACCACACCGGCCGCGCGTCGCTTGCGGAGCCTGCGGGCGGGCGAGTCCCGGTGGTGGATTGGTGAGCTGGGGGCCCGGTGGGTTGGTGGGCGCGGCGGGTTGGTGAGCCGGTGCGGTCGCTGGGCCGCTTGGCCGATTGACCGGTGCGGCTGGTGAGCCGGTGTGCGGGCGTCGCCACAGGCCACCGTCCTCCGCGGCGCCTGCGCGTGGGTGACGTCGACGGTGGGCCCATGACCCGTGGGTTGGTGAGCTGGAGAGCCGTCAGCGGGTGCGGGCCGTGAGCTGGTGGTCGGGGCCGTGAACTGGGTGTGCGGGGCGCCGAGCCCGCCAAGGTCCGTGCCCGTCAAAGACCCGCCGTATCCCGGCGCGCCCACCGGGGCGGCCGCGCCGCCGGGCGGGCGGGGTCGCGGATTGGCCGGTGGCCGCCGGTTGGCCGTGGGGTGGCGCTCGGTCAGGCATCGCTGGCCGTACGGGACCGTCGGCAGGACGGGAGTCGCCACTCGGCCGGTAGCCGTCGGTTGGTCGTGCCTCGGCGGTCGGCCCGGCACTACTGGTCACCGGCTGCCGCCGCTCGGCCCCGAGCCGCTGTTTGGCTGTGCTCCGCCGGTTGGACGGAGCCACGGGTTGGCCGGAATCCACCGGTTGGCCGTGCGCCGGCGGTCGGCGGGAGCCTCTGGTCGGCGGGGAGCCGCCGGTCGGACGTGAGTTACCGCTCGGCCGGGAGCCACCGGATGACCGCGCGTCGGCGGTCGGCCCGGCACCACTGGTGGGACGGAAGCCGCCGCTGGGCCGGAAGCCGTCGCCCGGACGTGAGTCACCGCTGGTCCGGAAGCCGCCGGCCGGACGTGAGTCACCGCTGGTCCGGAAGCCGCCGGCCGGACGTGTGGCCCGAGAGCTGTCGCCCGGACGTGAGTCACCGCTGGTCCGGAAGCCGCCGGCCGGACGTGAGTCACCGCTGGTCCGGAAGCCGCCGGCCGGACGTGAGTCACCGCTGGCCCGAGAGCTGTCGCCCGGACGTGAGTCACCGCTGGCCCGGAAGCCGCCGGCCGGACGTGAGTCACCGCTGGCCCGAGAGCTGTCGCCCGGACGTGAGTCACCGCTGGCCCGAGAGCTGTCGCCCGGACGTGAGTCACCGCTGGTCCGGACGCCGCCGGCCGGACGTGAGTCACCGCTCGGCAGGCAGCCGCCGACCGGTGTGAAAGCCGTCCGGGCCTCCGGGAGTTCACGCGCCCGGACGGCGGCTCACCGTGGGTGGGGGCCCGTCACCGGTAGATCGCCCGGTCGCCGCCCGGGATCTCCGCCAGGCTCACCGGGCGGTGTTCACGGCGGGAGACCTCGCAGGCCTCGGCGATGCGCAGGGCCTGGAGGGCCTCGCGGCCGTCGCACGGGTTCGGGCGCTCACCGTGCAGCACCTGCACGAACGCGGCCAGTTCGGCTTCGTAGGCGGGGCCGAAGCGTTCCAGGAAGTCGGGCCAGGGCTTGTCCGCGGCCGGTGGGCCGGTCGGCTCGGTGGACGCGATCGGCGTGCGGTCGTCGAGGCCGACCACGATCTGGTCCCGCTCCCCGGCCAGTTCCATGCGGACGTCGTAGCCCGCGCCGTTGAGGCGGGTCGCGGTGGCGGTGGCGAGCGTGCCGTCGTCGAGGGTGAGCAGCGCCGCGCCCGTGTCGACGTCGGCCGCCTCGCGGAACATCGCGGGGCCGGCGTCGGATCCGGCCGCGTACACGCTGAGGACCTCGCGGCCCGTCACCCAGCGCAGCATGTCGAAGTCGTGGATCAGGGTGTCCCTGAAAAGCCCGCCGGAGAGCGGAAGCCACCGGGGCGGCGGCGGTGCCTGGTCGGAGGTGAGAGCGCGGACCGTGTGCAGACGGCCGAGGCGCCCCGAGCGCACCGCCTCGCGCGCGCCGGCGTAGCCCGTGTCGAAGCGGCGCTGGAAGCCCATCTGGAGCACCGAGCCGGCGGCTTCGACCTCGGCGAGCGCCTGTAACGTGCCCGGCAGGTCCAGGGCGATCGGTTTCTCGCAGAACACCGGGAGCCCCGACCGTGCCGCCCGGCCGATCAGTTCGGCGTGGGCCGAGGTCGCCGTGGTGATCACGACCGCGTCCACGCCCCAGGTGAAGATCTCGTCCACCCCCGGTGCCGCCGTCTCACCCAGCCGGTGGGCGAGCGACTGTGCCCGCGCCGGATCGGCGTCCGTGAGGATCAATGAGCCGACCTCGCGGTGGCGGCTGAGTGTGTTCGCGTGGATGGTGCCTATGCGGCCCGTACCGATGACCCCGATGCGCATGGGAACAAAGTGAGGGCGGACCCCGGACCCTGTCAATCCGCTTGTCCGGACAATCGGACTTCACGACTTCCCGTCAACCGGCCGCGGAGCTACGCTCGGGCCGTGCCGAAACCAGAAGTGGACCCCACCGTCTCACTCGAACTCCATGTGGACCGGAGTTCCCCGGTACCGCTGTACTTCCAGTTGTCCCAGCAGCTCGAGGCCGCGATCGAACACGGCAGCCTCACCCCCGGCAGCCTGCTGGGCAACGAGATCGAGCTCGCCGCGCGGCTCGGCCTGTCCCGGCCCACCGTCCGCCAGGCCATCCAGTCGCTGGTCGACAAGGGCCTCCTGGTACGCCGCCGCGGTGTCGGCACGCAGGTCGTGCACAGCCGCGTCAAGCGCCCGCTGGAGCTGAGCAGCCTCTACGACGACCTGGAGGCGGCCGGTCAGCGCCCGGCGACGCAGGTCCTGGTCAACACGGTGGTCCCGGCCTCCGCCGAGGTCGCCGCCGCGCTCGGGGTGGCCGAGGGCGAGGAGGTCCACCGCGTCGAACGGCTGCGCCTGGCCCACGGCGAGCCGATGGCGTACCTGACCAACTACCTGCCGTCCGGACTGCTCGACCTGGACACCGGTCAGCTGGAGTCCACCGGCCTGTACCGGCTGATGCGCGCCGCCGGGATCACCCTGCACAGCGCCCGCCAGTGCATCGGCGCCCGCGCCGCCTCCTCCGCAGAGGCCGAGCGGCTCACCGAGGACGAGGGCGCCCCGCTGCTCACCATGCAGCGCACCACCTTCGACGACACGGGCCGCGCGGTGGAGTACGGCACGCACACCTACCGGCCCTCCCGTTACTCCTTCGAGTTCCAGCTCCTCGTACGCCCCTGACGGTGCCCTGCGCCCGCCCGGTGTGATCCAGGCACCCTCCTCATGTCCGGACAATGTGACCGGTCACCGCTCCCCGGCCTCGGAACCAGAGGTTCCGGTGTCCGATAATGGAACGTTCGGGGCTGGTGGGATCGCCATCGGCCCCTTGCGTACGTTCGGGCAGAGCAAGAAGGGCACGGCCTCGTGGCACGGTTTCCAACCTGGGTAGTCATCGCGCTGGCAGGGGCACTGTCCCTGTCGCTGGCGGGGTGCAGCAGCACCGGCGGCAAGCGGGCGGAGGACGCCCGCAAGGTCGCGGCGGCCCAGGGCAGGGCCGCCGTGAACACCCCCCGCTGGACCTTCGCGATGATCACGCACTCCGGGGACGGCGACACGTTCTGGGACATCGTGCAGAGCGGCGCCAAGCAGGCCGCGGTCAAGGACAACATCAACTTCCTGTACTCGCACGACGCCGAGGCCCAGCAGCAGGCCCAGCTCGTGGACGCCGCGGTGGACAAGAAGGTCGACGGCATCATCGTCACCCTCGCCAAGCCGGACGCGCTCAAGGCCGCCGTGGCCCGCGCCGAGAAGGCCGGCATCCCGGTGATCACGGTCAACTCCGGATCCGCGCAGTCCAAGGCGTACGGCGCGCTCACGCACGTCGGCCAGGACGAGACCGTCGCCGGTGAGGCCGTCGGGCAGGAGCTGACCGAGCGCGGAAGGAAGAAGGTGCTCTGCGTCCTGCACGAGCAGGGCAACGTCGGGCACGAGCAGCGCTGCGCCGGGGTGGCGAAGACCTTCTCCGGCACGGTCGAGAACCTCTACGTCAACGGCACCAACATGCCGGACACGCAGGCCGCGATCGGCGCCAGGCTCCAGGCGGACAGGTCCGTCGACGCGGTCGTCACGCTCGGCGCCCCGTACGCGGACACCGCCGTCAAGGCGAGGGCCGACGCCGGCAGCAGGGCCGAGGTCGACACCTTCGACCTGAACGCCAAGGTCGCCGCCGAGCTCAAGGACGGCACGCTCGGCTTCGCCGTCGACCAGCAGCCCTACCTCCAGGGATACCAGGCCGTCGACCTGCTCTGGCTCTACAAGTACAACGGCGACGTCCTCGGCGGCGGCCGGCCGGTGCTCACCGGCCCGCAGATCGTCACCAAGGACCAGGCGGCCACGCTGGAGGAGTACACGAAGCGGGGCACCCGATGAGCGGGACGACCACGAACCGCCCTGCCGCCCACACCGGGACCTCCGCTGCCGAAACGTTTCCGCGGAACTCGGCGCTGCGGAGGCTGCTCACCCGCCCCGAGCTCGGCTCGGTCGTCGGCGCGATCGCCGTCTTCGTCTTCTTCGCCTGCGCCGCGGACGGCTTCCTGCGCGCCTCCAGCCTCAGCACCGTCCTGTACGCGTCCTCGACCATCGGCATCATGGCGGTTCCGGTCGCGCTGCTGATGATCGGCGGCGAGTTCGACCTGTCGGCGGGCGTGATGGTGACGTCCTCCGCGCTGGTCTCCTCGATGTTCAGCTACCAGATGACCGCGAACGTCTGGGTGGGAGTCGGCGTATCGCTCCTGGTCACCCTGGCGATCGGCGCCTTCAACGGCTTCATGCTGACCCGTACCGGACTGCCCAGCTTCATCGTCACCCTGGGCACCTTCCTGATGCTGACCGGGATGAACCTCGGCTTCACCAAGCTGATCGACGGCACCGTCTCCACCAAGACGATCGGCGACATGGAGGGCTTCTCCAGCGCGCACGCGGTGTTCGCCTCGACGCTCACCATCGGCGGCGTCGACGTCAAGGTCACCATCCTGTGGTGGCTCGCCCTGGTCGCCCTCGCCTCCTGGATCCTGCTGCGCACCCGCACCGGCAACTGGATCTTCGCGGTCGGCGGCGACAAGGACGCGGCCCGCGCGGTCGGCGTACCGGTCACCGGAACCAAGACCGGCCTCTACGTGGGCGTCGGTCTCGGTGCCTGGATCTGCGGGCAGCACCTGCTCTTCTCCTTCGACGCGGTGCAGTCCGGCGAGGGCGTCGGCAACGAGCTGATCTACATCATCGCCGCCGTCATCGGCGGCTGCCTGATCACCGGCGGCTACGGCAGCGCCATCGGCTCGGCGGTCGGCGCCCTCCTGTTCGGCATGACCAGCAAGGGCATCGTCTTCGCCGAGTGGAACCCCGACTGGTTCAAGTTCTTCCTCGGAGCGATGCTGCTCCTCGCGACCCTGCTCAACACCTGGGTCCGCAGGCGGGCGGAGGCCACCAAGTGACGCAGACCGAAGCACGCACGGCACTCGTGGAGCTGTCCGGCGTCAGCAAGCACTACGGCGGTGTCCGCGCCCTGGAGGACGTCGGCCTGGAGGTCCACGCGGGGGAGATCACCTGCGTCCTGGGCGACAACGGCGCCGGCAAGTCGACCCTGATCAAGATCATCGCGGGACTGCACCAGCACGACGACGGTGTCCTGCGGGTCGACGGCGAGGAGACCCGGCTCACCTCACCGCGCGACGCCCTGGACCGGGGCATCGCCACGGTGTACCAGGACCTGGCGGTCGTGGGCCTCATGCCGGTCTGGCGGAACTTCTTCCTCGGCTCCGAGCCCCGCAAGGGGGCCGGCCCCTTCAAGCGCCTGGACGTCGACCTCATGCGCAGGACGGCGCGGGCCGAACTGCTGCGGATGGGAATCGACCTGCGCGATGTCGACCAGCCCATCGGCACCCTGTCGGGCGGCGAGCGCCAGTGCGTCGCCATCGCGCGCGCGGTGTATCTCGGCGCGAAGGTGCTCGTCCTGGACGAGCCGACCGCGGCGCTCGGCGTGAAGCAGTCGGGCGTGGTGCTGAGGTATGTGGCCGCGGCCCGCGACCAGGGTCTGGGTGTTGTGCTGATCACCCACAACCCGCATCACGCGTACCTTGTAGGTGACCGATTCGTCCTGCTGAGGCGTGGCGCCATGGTCGGTCATCACACTCGGGACGAGATCACCCTGGACGAGCTGACCCGGCAGATGGCGGGCGGCAGCGACCTGGACGATCTACGCCATGAGCTGCAAGGGACCTGAGGGCCCGCGGGGTTGTGGCATCATGCCGCTCCGCAGCGCGGACGCGACGACCCCGACACGTCCGCATCCCGTACAAACCGGGCACCGGCCCCTCGGTGCCCCGAACGGAACCCTTAACCACCGTGCGGCAGAATCGGGCCCGATGAGCACCTACCGCGACCTCACCGCCCCCATCGGCTCCCGCCGCGCCCCCGTACTGCGCACGGTCGGTACCCGGGAGCGGCGCTCCCACCTGACCGCACCCCGCGTCCCCACGGTGGGCATCGACATCGGCGGCACCAAGGTGATGGCGGGCGTCGTCGACGCAGACGGCAACATCCTGGAGCGGCTCCGCACGGAGACCCCCGACAAGTCCAAGAGCCCGCAGGTCGTCGAGGACACCATCGTCGAACTGGTCCTCGACCTGTCCGACCGGCACGACGTGCACGCGGTCGGCATCGGCGCGGCCGGCTGGGTCGACGCCGACCGCAACCGCGTGCTGTTCGCCCCCCACCTGTCCTGGCGCAACGAACCCCTGCGCGACCGCCTCTCCGAGCGCCTGTCCGTGCCGGTCCTGGTGGACAACGACGCCAACGCCGCCGCCTGGGCCGAGTGGCGGTTCGGCGCGGGCCGCGACGAGGACCACCTCGTCATGATCACGCTGGGTACCGGGATCGGCGGCGCGATCCTGGAGGACGGCCAGGTCAAGCGGGGAAAATTCGGTGTCGCGGGCGAGTTCGGACACATGCAGGTCGTGCCCGGCGGCCACCGCTGCCCGTGCGGCAACCGCGGCTGCTGGGAGCAGTACAGCTCGGGCAACGCCCTGGTGCGCGAGGCGCGTGAGCTGGCCGCGGCCGACTCCCCGGTCGCCTACGGGATCATCGAGCACGTCAAAGGGAACATCGCCGACATCACCGGGCCGATGATCACCGAGCTGGCCCGCGAGGGCGACGCCATGTGCATCGAACTGCTCGAGGACATCGGCCAGTGGCTCGGCGTCGGCATCGCCAACCTGGCCGCCGCCCTCGACCCGTCCTGCTTCGTCATCGGCGGCGGGGTCTCCGCGGCCGACGACCTGCTGATCGGCCCCGCGCGGGACGCGTTCAAACGGCACCTCACCGGCCGCGGCTACCGCCCCGAGGCCCGTATCACCCGCGCCCAGCTCGGTCCCGAGGCCGGCATGGTCGGCGCCGCCGACCTCGCCCGGCTGGTCGCCCGCCGCTTCCGGCGCGCCAAGCGGCGCCGGGTCGAGCGGTACGAGCGCTACGAGCGGTACGCGCAGGCGCGGCGCGCGGCCCGGGAGGCGCTGTGACGATGTCGTTGCCACGCCAGGCGGCGCCCCCGGACGGGCGGCCGCCGCGTGTCGAGGACCGCCGGCACCGCAACCGCCGCAGGACCCTCACCCTGCTGATCATCGGGCTGCTCATCGGCGTCCCGGCCGGTTACCTGGTGATCTCCGCCAACCAGAGCCGCGACAGCGGCAAGGACAAGGAGGCCCGGTACGCGGTGAAGGGCCTCGCGCCCGGCTACCCGTCCAAGGTCCAGCGCCGCCTCTACCAGGTGCCGATCCCGCACCCGGCCGACAAGGTCTCCTACTACGAGACGAACAACTGGAAGACCAGCCGTCTCTACGTCCAGTTCCGGACCACCGAACCGGGCCTCACCTCCTTCCTGGAGGCCATGGGAGTCAACCGGAGCGACCTGAAGGAGGGCGCCGTCACCGTCGGCGCCCGGGACAAGAAGACCACCGGCTGGACCTTCACCAGCCCCGGCCCCTGGTGGGGCCTCACCCACGACCAGAAGAACCCCGCTCCCACTCAGGACGTGGTCGTGAACCTGTCCAACCCGGTCCTGCCGATGGTCTACGTCGTCTCCCGCACCGTCCCCTGATGCCGGCCGTGGCCCGATCCGGGCCGCCGGAGCCGATTGTCAGACCCCGCCCGTACAGTCGGAGACGACTGGGCCGGACTGCGAGCGGGAGGTGACAGAACGTATGAGCGACATGGCCGTCGGAGCGACGGACAGCGCGACGCACCCGGGGTCCGTGTCCCCCCGCCTCGCCGCGGTCTTCCTCCCCGCCTCCCTTCCACGCGACAGCCGCATCGCCTTCTGGGACCCGAGCGGCGACGTATGGGCGGGGCGCGACCCCGCCGACGGCGACGGTCGA
Source organism: Streptomyces sp. NPDC001204 (assembly GCF_053598035.1). NCBI lineage: Bacteria > Bacillati > Actinomycetota > Actinomycetes > Kitasatosporales > Streptomycetaceae > Streptomyces > Streptomyces sp. NPDC001204. The sequence goes on from NZ_JBSFJL010000011.1 coordinate 177,562, forward strand.
GCGGCCGACGCCCGCTCGGAGGGCGCCGGACAGGGAGCGGCGAGCACGCCCGGGCCGCATCCGGACGGTGCTGGGCCGGTGCCTGCGGAGCTCACCGTCGTACGGCGGCACGGGACGGGGGCCCGGCGCAGGAGCACGTCCGCGCTGTCGCTGCCGATCGAGGACGCGCTGCCCCACCTCGTACGGGCACGGCACGATCCGGCGGCCCATCCCGCCACGGCATGCTGGGGCGCCGCCGCCCTGCACGCGCTGCGGCTCGTCGCCCGTGGACGGCTGCTGCCCGGCCTGACCGCCACCGGGCACGACGCCTGGCGCGCGGGCCCCCTCGACCCGGACGACATCGCCCACCTGCGCGCGATCGCCGCCGCCCTGCCCTACGAGGGCCACGCGGTCCCGCTGCCCGGTTCGGGCCCGCTCCGCCTGCCCGAACCGGAGGCGCTGCTGCGCACCTTCCTCGACGCGGTCGCCGACACCCTGCCCCGCACCCCGGCCGCACCCCACACCTCCGGGAAACCCTTCGCCGCCCGCGGGCCGCAGCACCTGCCGCACGCCCACGACTGGGCGGCCGAGGTCGCCGCCGGCATGGACGCGGGCGTACGCGTCTCCCTCCGCCTGGACCTGTCCGCGCACAACCTGTTCGACAGCGACAGCGACAGCGACAGCGACAGCGACGGCGACGGCAACGGCGACCGGGCCGCCCGCAGCGCGGGCGCGGCGATCGTCCAGGTGCACAGCCTCGCCGACCCCACTCTCGTCGCCGACGCCGCGGCCCTGTGGGCGGGCGAGGCGGACACGGCGTTCGGCCCACGCGCACGCGTGGACGCCGCCCTGGCCGTACGGCGCGCGGCCCGCGTCTGGCCCCCGCTGGACCGGCTCTCCGAGCAGGAGGTGCCCGACGTCCTCGCCCTCTCCGAGGGCGAGGTGAGCGAGCTGCTCGGTGTGGCCGCGACCCGGCTCGCAGCGGCAGGCGTCGCCGTCCACTGGCCGCGCGACCTGGCCCAGGACCTCACGGCGACCGCGGTGGTGCGCCCCGCGCCGGGCTCCGCCAAGGACGGCACCGGCTTCTTCGAGGGCGAGGAACTGCTGCGGTTCCGCTGGCAGTTGGCGCTCGGTGGCGATCCGCTCAGCGACGCCGAGATGGACGCGCTCGCCGAGGCCCACCGCCCGGTGGTGCGGCTGCGGGACCGCTGGGTGCTCGTCGACCCGGCCCTCGTCCGCAAGGCCCGCAAGCGCGAACTCGGTCTGCTCGACCCGGTCGACGCGCTCTCCGTCGCCCTCACCGGCACCGCGGAGGTCGACGGCGAGACGGTCGAGGCGGTGCCCGTAGGCGCGCTGGCGACCCTGCGGGACCGGCTCACGGCAGGCGTACGGCCCGCCGAACCACCACCGGGCCTCGACGCCACGCTGCGCGACTACCAGCTGCGCGGTCTGGGCTGGCTCGACCTCATGACCTCCCTCGGCCTCGGCGGCTGCCTCGCCGACGACATGGGCCTCGGCAAGACGGTCACCGTCATCGCGCTGCACCTCAAGCGGGCGCGCGACGAACCCACCCTGGTGGTCTGCCCGGCCTCACTGCTGGGCAACTGGCAGCGGGAGATCACCCGGTTCGCCCCCGGCGTCCCCGTCCGCCGCTTCCACGGCCAGGACCGCACCCTGGACGGCCTCGACGGCGGCTTCGTGCTCACCACGTACGGCACGATGCGGTCCACGGCACCCCTGCTGGCCGAGCAGCCCTGGGGCATGGTCGTCGCCGACGAGGCCCAGCACGTCAAGAATCCGTACTCGGCGACCGCGAAGGCGCTGCGGACGATCCCGTCCCCCGCGCGCGTGGCCCTCACCGGCACGCCCGTGGAGAACAACCTCTCCGAACTGTGGGCCCTGCTCGACTGGACCACCCCCGGGCTCCTCGGCCCGCTGAAGTCCTTCCGCGCCCGGCACGCCCGCGCGGTGGAGAGCGGCGGGGCCGAGGACAACGGCGAGGCCGTGCAGCGTCTGGGCCGCCTGGTACGCCCCTTCCTGCTGCGCCGCAGGAAGTCCGACCCGGGCATCGTCCCCGAGCTGCCACCCAAGACCGAGACGGACCACCCCGTCCCCCTCACCCGCGAACAGGCCGCGCTGTACGAGGCCGTGGTGCGCGAGTCGATGCTCGCCATCGAGACCGCCGAGGGCATGGCCCGGCGCGGGCTGGTCCTGAAACTGCTGACCTCGCTGAAGCAGATCTGCGACCACCCGGCGCTCTACCTCAAGGAGGAGCACGCCCGGGGCGGCGACAGGTTGGCGGCGCGCTCCGGGAAGCTGGCGCTCCTGGACGAGCTGCTGGACACCCTGCTCGCCGAGGACGGCTCGGCGCTGGTCTTCACCCAGTACGTCGGCATGGCCCGCCTGATCACCTCCCACCTCACCACCCGAGCGGTCCCGGTGGACCTGCTGCACGGCGGGACGCCGGTCCCGGAGCGCGAGCGCATGGTGGACCGCTTCCAGAGCGGCGCGACCCCGGTCCTCGTACTGTCCCTGAAAGCGGCGGGCACGGGCCTGAACCTCACGCGCGCGGGCCACGTCGTCCACTTCGACCGCTGGTGGAACCCGGCGGTCGAGGAGCAGGCCACCGACCGTGCCTACCGCATCGGCCAGACCCAGCCGGTCCAGGTGCACCGCCTGATCACCGAGGGCACCGTGGAGGACCGTATCGCCGAGATGCTCGCCGCCAAGCGCGCCCTGGCCGATGCGATCCTCGGCACGGGCGAGTCGGCGCTCACGGAGCTGACCGACCGCGAGCTGTCCGACCTGGTCTCGCTGCGGAGGGAAGCCTGATGGACGAGCGCCCCGCCGACGCGGCACGCCGGGCCCTGCGCGCCGCCCGGGAACAGCAGACCCGGACCCCCGACGGCCCCGCGGACCACCGCAAGCACGTTCCGGGCGATCCGGCCGGTGCGGGGAACCGTCCCGGGGACGCCGCACGTGACGCCTTGCGGCGCGCGGTGAACGCCCGGCGCGGCGACGGCCCCGCGGACGACGGGGCCACCACGCAGGACGCGGACGCGGATGAGTCGGTGCCCAGGTCGGAGGCGGCCTCCGGCGGTCCGGTGAACGGCGCCGCGGACGCCGGGGCCACCACGCAGGACGCGGACGCGGCCGAGTCGGGACCCCGACCGGAGACACCCTCCGGTACCTCGGCAGTCGGCACCGCACCACGGCGACCCGCGGGTGCGCGTCTCTCGGAGGCGGTGCGTGCGGTGGACGCGGATGCGTCGGTGCCCAGGTCGGAGGCGGCCTCCAGCGGTCCGGGGGACGGCGCCGCGCTGCGGTGGTCGGCGGGGGCCCGCTCCTCGGAGGCGGTGCGTGCGGTGGACGCGGATGCGTCGGTGCCCCGGCCGGAGGCGGCCTCCGGCACCCCAGGGGACGGAGCCGTGCCACGGCCGCCCGCGGGGGCACGTCCCTCGGACGCCGCGCGGGAGGCGCTGCGCGGCGCCCTGGCCCGGCGGGCGGCCCGTGCGGAGGCCACGCAGGCGGAGACCAGGGCAGCTCGTCGTCGGACCCCGGCCCCGCGTCGAGCGACGCCGCCGGCGCCCGCCGACTCCCCGGCCGGAACCGCGGCCGAACACGACAGGGCAGCTACCCACGCCGACGCGCCCACCGGCCCCTTCCGGACGCCCCCGGCTGCGCTCGGCCACGCTGCGAACGCCGGCGGCAACAGCCCGACCGATCAGGGGTGCCCCGAGCCTCGGACGATCCCGCCCGCACCCGTGTCCTCGGGGGAGGACCTCGCTACTGCGGGCGCCCTGGCAGCGATCCCGAGCGCGGCCTGGGCTGCCGCGTCGCAGGGCGCCGTGGCGGGGACCCCGGAAGACGCCCCGGCGGGCGTCCTGACGACCACCCCGGTCACCCCGTCCGACGGCTCTCCGAGCCGCACGCCGCAGGACGGCGGCTCTGTCGCCTCCCGCGCAGACACGACGCCCACCTCGTCCGGTGACTCTCCGAACGGCACGCCGCAGGAGGCCGCCTTCGTCGCCCCCGCCGTGGACACCTCGTCCGCACCCTGTGACAGTTCACCGAACCCCACCCCACAGCCCCGCACCCTGGGTGCCAACCCCGACGTCCACTTGGTGGGGACGGAGGAGTGGGCCCCGGCAGCCACCTCGGACGCCGCCTCAGCGGGTACCTCGGGCGCCCCCTCAGCCGCGATGCGCGACAGCGCCTCGGCAGGCACCCCGGGCGCCCCCTCGGCGGCGATGGGGGAGGGGCCCTCGGTAAGCGCCCCGGAAGCCCCCTCAGCCACGACGGGGGACGGCGTCTCATTGGGCGCCCCGGACGACCCCTGGGCAGGAACCCTGGGCGCCCCCTCGGCAAGTACCTCGGAAGCCGCCTCGGCGGGCAGGCGGGCGTACGGCCGTCAGGCGTCCCCGTCCCCGTCCTCGGCCGGGGCGGGCCCCGGAAGTGCCTCATTCCCACCGGCGCGGGACGGCGCCGAGCCCCCCGTGCCGCCCCGGGTCCCCCGGAGCATGGCCTCCCCCCGCCGGGACGGCGAACTTCGGCGTACCTTTCCGGCGTTCCCCGCGCGGGCGGTGGAAGGGGGGCGGTTCGCCGAGACCTGGTGGGGCGACGCATGGGTCGACGCGCTGGAGGAGGGCGCGCTGGACGCGGCGCGGCTGGCCCGTGGGCGTGGGTACGCGCAGACGGGGCACGTGGACGCCGTCACCGTCACCCCGGGGCTGGTCCTGGCGTACGTGCAGGGGAGCCGGCCGCGCCCGTACCGGGTCCAGGTGCGGCTGCGGACGCTGGACGACGCCGACTGGGACCGGTTCCTGGACGCCGTCGCGGAGCGCCCCGGGCACATCGCCGCGCTCCTCGACAAGGAGATGCCCCAGTCGCTCGCCGACTGCGGGGTTCCGCTGCTCCCCGGCCCCGGAGACCTGGAGCCGCACTGCAGCTGCCCCGACCACGGCCACCCCTGCAAACACGCCGCCGCCCTCTGCTACCAGACCGCACGCCTGCTGGACGCGGACCCCTTCGTCCTGTTGCTGCTCCGCGGCCGGGGCGAGCGGGAACTGCTCGACGCCCTGTCCCGGCTGAACGCCAGCCGCGCGGCCCGCGCCGCGCAGGAGCGGGAACCGGAGCCGTTCCCGGGCGTGCGCGCGGGCGAGGCACTGGCCGAGCGGCGACGCCCGCCGTTGCCCGCTCCGTTGCCCGCACCCCCGCACCCGGAGCAGCCCCCGGTGTATCCGGCGGCGCCGGGCGGCCCCGACCCGTTCGCCCTGGACCAGCTGGCCACGGACGCCGCCGCCCGCGCCCACGCCCTGCTCACCACCGGCCGCGACCCGGTCGGCGGGCTCACACTGTGGCAGGACGCGGTACGCCTCGCCGCCGCCCGCCCCGGCTCCGGACTGACCGCGGCCACCCGCTCCCTGTACGCCTCGCTCGCCTCCGCCACCGGCCGCGGCACGGCCGAACTGGCGCGGGCGGTGGCGGCCTGGCGGCAGGGCGGCCCGGAAGGACTCGCCGTCCTGGAGGAGCCCTGGGACCCTCCGGCGGGCCGCTTCGACCGGGCGCGCCCGCTGCTCCTCGCCGCCGACCTGCCCGCCTTCCGCCCCTGGCGCAACCGGCTCACCCACCCCCGCGGCCACCTCCAGCTCCGCCTGGGCCGGGACGGCCTGTGGTACGCGTACGAATCGGAGCCGGACCGCGACGACTGGTGGCCCCGCGGCACCCCCGACCTCGACCCGGTCGGCGCCCTGACCGGCCTGGGCGCACCGGGCGCCCTCTGACGGCCCCCTGCCGGACCCGTGGGCGTCCTGCCGGACCCGCGGCCTTGCCGGACCCGAGGGGCGGCCCTGGCGGCCCCTTCGGGCGGGGCCCCGTCTGATCCTGGCGGGCGGGGCCCGCCTGATCCCGTAGGCAGCCCGGTGCCTGTCTGATTCGTGGGCGCCCTGCCAGACTCGCGGGCGGCCTTGCCGGACCCGAGGGGCGGCCCTGGCGGCCCCTTCGGGCGGGGCCCCGTCTGATCCTGGCGGGCCCCTTCGGGCGGGGCCCGCGTCATCCCGTAGGCAGCCCGGTGCCTGTCTGATTCGTGGGCGCCCTGCCGGACCCGTGGGCGACCTTGCCGGACCCGAGGGGCGGCCCCTGGCGGCCGTCGGGGGCCCCGCCCGACCCGTCGGCGGCCCATGCCTGATCCGTGGATGGCCAGTACCTGCTCCTTGCGCTTCCTCGGGCTTCCGTGGCCTAAGGACCGGCGGTGCGTTGCAGCGCGACCACGGCGGCGTCGTCGGCCAGGCGTCCGCCGACGTGGTCCAGGAGATCGGCCCGCAGGTGATGGACCAGAGCCACGGGGCTGTCCTGCGCCCAGGAGATGGCCCGTGCGGCGAGCGGGTAGAAGACGCCCCCGGGGTCGCGTGCTTCGACCACACCGTCGGTGTAGAGCAGCAGGAGATCCCCGGGCTCCAGCTGGAAGGTGTCCACCCGGTACTCCGGCGTGCTCAGCTCGCCCAGGCCCAGCGGCGGAGCGGGAGCGCTGGGGCGCAGCGTGACGGCCTGCCGGCCGCGCAGCAGCAACGGCGGCGGGTGCCCGCAGGTCACCATCTGCGCCTGCGGCAGCGCGTCGGGGATGTCGATGATCGCGGCCGTGATGAAGCATTCCCCCTCCTGCCCCGGCTCGGTGGGCTCGGCCAGGTTCCAGCACACACTGCGCTCCAGGTAGGCCATCAGCTCGGGCAGGGCCGCCTTCCGGTGCGCGGCCTCCCGGAAGGCGCCCAGCAGCAGCGAGGCGTCGCCCATCGCGGTCAGGCCCTTTCCCATCACATCGCCGATGATCAGCCGCGTACCGGTCGGGGTGCGGACGGCCGCGTACAGGTCGCCGCCGATCAGCGCCTCCTCCTGAGCCGCCAGGTACACCGACGCCACCCGCAGCGGCCCGATGCGTCTGGGCAGGGGCCTGAGCACCACTCGCTGCGCGGCCTCCGACACTCTGCGTACCTGCTCCAGCTCGCGGTTGTGCCGCTCGCGCAGATAGCGGAACACCGTCACGACCACCGAGACCACGACCAGGGAGATGATCTGCGCGCCCACGCTCTCCGTGGTCAGCAGGCGGAACCCCGCGCCGACGCCGAGCAGGGCTCCCACGGCGATGGCGCCGACCAGAGCGGTGACGAAGGGACTGGCGAAGGAGGCGGTGATCGCGGGTGCCACGATCAGCAGCGGCCCCAGCGGTACGTGGGGCCCGGTCAGAATGTCGGCGACGAGGATGGCGGCGATCAGACCGAGCGGCACCGCGAGCAGAGCGTCGCTGGCCTGCCACGAGTGGAAGCGGTGAGAGATCCGCCGCCCTGGACGCATGCTTCCTGCTTACACCCCCCACTCGGACACGGCAGCCTGGACGCTCTGCCCCATCCGCTCCTCGGAGGTCGTGGCGACCGGCCGCAGGAAGGCGCCGTCGGCCGACCGGCGAAGGCAACACGCCTTGCACACCTCTGAGAAGAGACCGTCACTTCCCGTCAAAGCCGACAAGGAGAGGATCTTCGCGAAGTCACCACAACCTGGGACGGCTTGCGAGGGGCTCCGACCCAAGCACGTGAGAATTTGTGTGATGTGAGAGCGTGCAGGGCGTGAGTGACACACCGACGAACACCCTGCAATACCGCTTCGACGGGCGGGAAGACGCCCCAGTCCTGATCCTGGGTCCCTCACTGGGTACGACCTGGCACATGTGGGACCGGCAGGTCCCGGAGCTGACGAAGCAGTGGCGTGTCTTCCGGTTCGACCTGCCGGGACACGGCGGAGCGCCCGCGCATCCCGCCGACTCGGTCTCCGACCTGGTCACCCGGCTGCTGGCCACCCTGGACGGACTGGGCGTACAGCGCTTCGGCTACGCCGGGTGCGCGCTCGGCGGCGCGATCGGCGTCGAACTGGCGCTGCGCCACCCGGAACGCCTCGCCTCCCTCGCCCTGATCGCCACCTCGCCGCGGTTCGGCACTCCCGACGAGTTCCGGCAGCGCGGGGTGATCGTGCGGACGAACGGGCTCGACCCGATCGCCCGCACCTCCCCGGAACGCTGGTTCACCAGTGGTTTCGCCGCCGCGCAGCCCGCGATCACCGACTGGGCCGTGCAGATGGTGCGCACCACCGACCCCGGCTGCTACATCGCCGCCTGCGAGGCGCTGGCCGTCTTCGACGCCCGCGCCGACCTCGGCCGCATCGGCGTGCCCACGCTGGTCCTGGTCGGCTCCGACGACCAGGTCACCGGCCCCGCCGAGGCGCGCACCCTGGTCGCCGGCATCCGCGACGCGCGCCTGGCCGTCGTGCCCGGCGCCTCCCACTTGGTGCCGGTGGAGCAGCCCGTCGCCGTGACCGACCTGCTGGTCCGGCACTTCTCCACCGCCTGGCACCCCGGATACGACTCGACCACAGGGCACATGGCGATCGTCGGGCCCCCGGTCAAGCCGGTGCTCGCCGCGCCCCCGCAGGCCTCGCCCATCGCCGAGATCGCCCCGGCGCCCGTACCGGCGCAGGTGGCGGGCGGGCCGGACCGGTACGGCATCGGTCTGAAGATCCGCCGCGAGGTGCTGGGCGACGCGCACGTGGACGGGGCGCTCGCCGAGGCGGAGGACTTCTCCGGCGACTTCCAGGAGTTCCTGACCCGCTACGCCTGGGGCGAGATCTGGGACCGGCCCGGACTCGACCGGCGCACCCGCAGCAGCGTCGCCCTCACCGCCCTGGTCGCGGGCGGCCACCTCCAGGACCTCGCCGCCCACACCCGGGCCGCCCTGCGCAACGGACTGACCCCGGACGAGATCAAGGAGGTGCTGCTGCAGACCGCGGTGTACTGCGGGATTCCCGCGGCGGGCGCCGCCTTCGGGATCGCCCAGCAGGTCATACGTGAGGAGACGACGCTCACGGAGTGACCCCCGGCGTGCCCCCCGGCCCCGGGCGCCGCCACCCGCGGCCACCCGCGCGCCCGGCGCGCGGGTGGTCCAGGCTGGGGAGCATGAGACTCACGAAGAAGTCGCACGCCTGCGTTCGTCTGGAGAAGGACGGGCGGACGCTCGTCATCGACCCCGGCGGGTTCAGCGAGCAGGACGCCGCGTCCGGAGCGGACGCGATCCTGGTCACGCACGAGCACGCCGACCATTTCGACGAGGGGCGTCTGCGCGCCGCCCTGGAGTCCCGCCCCGGCACCGAGATCTGGACCCTGAAGTCCGTCGCGGAGCAGATCGCCGCCGCCTTCCCGGGCCGCGTCCACACCGTCGGCCACGGCGACACCTTCACCGCCGCGGGCTTCGACGTGCAGGTCCACGGCGAGCTGCACGCGGTGATCCACCCGGACATCCCGCGCATCACCAACGTCGGCTACCTCGTCGACGGCGGCCGGGTCTTCCACCCGGGCGACGCGCTCACCGTGCCGGACGTCCCGGTCGAGACGCTGATGCTGCCGGTGATGGCGCCCTGGAACAAGATCTCCGAGGTGATCGACTACGTCCGCGAGGTCGGGCCGCAGCGCGCCTACGACATCCACGACGCCCTCCTGACCGACCTGGCCCGCCCGATCTACGACCGGCAGATCGGCGCCCTGGGCGGCGCGGAGCACCTGCGGCTGACGCCGGGGGCGTCGGCGGAGGTCTGAGCCGGGCCCGGAGCCGGGCGGAGGGCGTTGTCAGCGGTGCCCGGTAGGTTGTGAGGCATGCGCATCGCGACCTGGAACGTGAACTCGATCACCGCCCGTCTGCCCAGGCTGCTGGCCTGGCTGGAGAGCAGCGGCACGGACGTGCTGTGCCTCCAGGAGGCCAAGGTCGCCGAGGACCAGTTCCCCTTCGACCAGCTGCGCGAACTGGGCTACGAGGCGGCGGTCCACGCCACCGGACGGTGGAACGGCGTGGCGGTGCTCTCCCGCGTCGGGCTCGAGGACGTGGTCCGCGGCCTGCCCGGCGACCCCGGCTACGAGGGCGTGGAGGAGCCCCGCGCCATCTCGGCGACCTGCGGCCCGGTCCGCGTCTGGTCGGTGTACGTGCCCAACGGCCGTGAGGTGGACCACCCCCACTACGCCTACAAGATCCAGTGGTTCGAGGCCCTCAGGGCGGCCGTCGCCGGCGACGCGGGCGGCAGCCGCCCCTTCGCCGTCCTCGGCGACTACAACGTCGCGCCGACGGACGACGACGTCTACGACCGCGCCGCCTTCGAGGGCGCCACCCACGTCACCCCGGCCGAGCGCGCCGCCCTGACCGCTCTGCGCGAGGTGGGCCTCTCGGACGTGGTCCCCCGGCCCCTGAAGTACGACCACCCCTACACGTACTGGGACTACCGCCAGCTCTGCTTCCCCAAGAACCGCGGCATGCGCATCGACCTGGTGTACGCCAACGAGCCCTTCGCGAAGGCGGTCACCGACTCCTACGTCGACCGCGAGGAGCGCAAGGGCAAGGGCGCGTCCGACCACGCCCCGGTGGTGGTGGACCTCGACGTCTAGGGTCTTTCGTTCGGATCAGGCCGGATCGGGCGCGGTGCCAGGGCCCGCGCGCCTGTGGTGCCACCGGCGGTGCGGATGTCACCCTGGGGCCATGGACATCCCTTTCCTGGGCAGGTGGCGCAAAAGGCAGGACTCGTCCTTCGGTGCCGTGGTGTTCCCCGAGGGATCCGAGGGCCGGGCGGGCCTCGCCCAACTCCTCTCCGAGTGCGAGCTGTTGCGTTCCCAGGTGTCCGGGGCGGGCCTCCGGCTCGACGACTCCGCCGCCTCCCTGGAGGCACTGGACCAGTTGCTGCCGCGCTGGCGCGACGACGAGGACACCCTGACCTGGCTCGGCAACGACGCCGGGCTGTACCTGGGCACGGTCGTCGTGCGGACCGTGCCCGGCGCCGGCTGGGAGATCGGGCCGGGCGGCCGTCCGGTCGTCAGGCTGGCCTCCGGGCGCGAGATCGACGTGGTGACCGCCGGCCACGACTGGGCCGGCTCCGGGGTGCCCGAACTCTCCCAGCTGTACGCGGAGATCGCGGAGGCGTGAGCGCCGGGAGGAGCGTGGCCGCACGGCCCCCGAAGGGCGTTCCTCCATACCGCCGGGCCAGGCGCGCCCGACCTCGACTACGATGTTCCGCTCGTCCCTGTGGTGATGGCGTCCCTTGGCCCACCGCCACCGGGACGGGGACGCTGCTGCCGGGTGAGGCACCCCCACGGCGGCCCCTCGACCGTAGGGGGCAGCAGGTCACAGAGAGCCATACCCGGCCGGCGGCAGCCGGAGATCACTGCTCGCGCGGTGGGACGGACCGATATGACGGGTCGTCCGCCGGCGAGGGGAAGGTCAGCTGCGCGCCGGACGGGTTGTGCTCGACGCGGATCCACACCGGACGGCTCGCCGTGGGCGCCGCCGTGAGTTACGTGCTGGTAACGCTTGTTGAGGGATCGCTCGCGGGCTCCGGCAGGGGGGCCCGTGCCGCGCGGGTCACGTCCGCGACGAGTTCGACCACGTCCGGGCCGTAGGCCTGGGAGTTGATCACCTTCAGCAGCAGCACGAAGGAGCCGTTGCCGTGCTTGCGGTGCAGCCGCTCGTGGTTGCGGGCCAGGTAGCGGGTCGCGGCCTGGTTGTCGATCGCGCGCTGTCCGCAGAACAGGAACACCGGCCGGCTGCCGCCGCGCTCGCCCGCGGTGAGACGGGCCAGCAGCACGTACTCCGTGACGCCCGAGTCCATGCGGTAGTGCTCGGTGCCGATCCGGAAGGCGCACTGGTCCGGGCCCGGCTCCCGGTCGGTGTTCACCCGCACGCCCGGGAGCATGGCGGACATGTGCGCCACCATCCGCCGGTTCGACCCCGGACCCCCCACGCAGAACTCCGTGCGCTCGCCGAATCCCTGATGGACCGTGTCCTGGGTGACCATCTGGACGTTCGCGCCGCAGCTCTTGATCAGCGCGGCCAGTTCGAGCAGGGCGAACACGTCGAACCGGTGCACCGCGAGTTCCGCCGTCGCCGGGTCGCGGTTGACCACGAGCAGCGACTCGGCGTTGTCGGGCAGCCCGAAGAACGCCTGCTGGCGGCGCAGCCTGCGCCGCCACAGATAGGTGCGGGCCAGCCAGCCGAACGCGGCGCTGACCCCTGTCGCGGCCACTCCCAGGACGATGTTGCGCACGTCGTCGTTCATGGCCGCGCATGGTAGCCGGTCCTGCGTACTTCTGTTCGACACCCGACCGGCCCTGTCCGCCTGACGGGAGCATGGCAATGAATTAAGCTGCGCGAACGATCAGGCAACCGAACCACAATCAGCGTGGAGGTGCGGATGCGTCGCCCTGTCGCACGGAAACTGGCGGTCCTGGCGGTCTCGGCCGCCGTGGTGACGGTGGGAGCCGCGGCGCCGCCCACCGCCCAGCCGGAGGCGAAGCCGAGACCGGTCCAGAAGGTCCCCGTGGCGGCCGGCTACGGCGGCGCCGTGGCCAGCGTCGACGCGGACGCCTCCGCCGCCGGTATCGAGGTGCTCAAGCAGGGCGGCAACGCCGTCGACGCGGCCGTCGCCACCGCCGCCGCCCTCGGCGTCACCGAGCCCTACTCCGCCGGGATCGGCGGAGGCGGCTACTTCGTCTACTACGACGCCCGCTCCCGCACGGTGCACACCATCGACGGCCGCGAGACCGCCCCGCTGACCGCCGACTCGACGCTCTTCACGGAGAACGGCAAGCCGCTCGCCTTCGACGACGCCGTCACCAGCGGTCTGAGCGTCGGCACCCCGGGCACGCCCGCCACCTGGCAGACGGCGCTGGACCACTGGGGCACCAGACGGCTGGGCACGGTCCTGAAGCCGGCCGAGAAGCTGGCCCGCGACGGCTTCACCGTCGACGAGACCTTCCGCTCGCAGACCGCCGCCAACGAGACCCGCTTCCGCTACTTCCCCGACACCGCCAAGCTGTTCCTGCCCGGCGGCAAGCCGCCGGCGGTCGGCTCCACCCTGAAGAACCCCGACCTCGCCCGCACCTATCAGGAGCTGGCCGCCAAGGGCGTCGGCGCGATCTACCGGGGCGACCTCGGCAAGGACATCCTCAAGACCGTCAACCACCCGCCCGTCGACCCGAAGTCCGGCTGGAACGCCCGCCCGGGCAAGCTGTCCGCCAAGGACCTCGCGGCCTACCGGGCCAAGCTCCAGGCGCCCACGCAGACCTCGTACCGGGGCCTGCGCGTGTTCTCCATCGCGCCCTCCTCCTCCGGTGGCACGACCGTCGGCGAGGCGCTCAACATCCTGCAGCGCTCGGAGCTCTCGACGGCGAGCGAGTTCCAGTACCTGCACCACTTCATCGAGGCGAGCCGGATCTCCTTCGCCGACCGCGGGCGCTGGGTCGGCGACCCCGCCTTCGAGAACGTGCCCACGAAGCAACTGCTGTCGCAGAAGTACGCCGACTCCCGGGCCTGCCTGATCAAGGACGACGCGGCCCTCACCAGCCCGCTCGCACCCGGCGACCCGCGCCACCCCGCGGCCTGCTCCCGCGGCGGCACGGCCGCGCCGACGACGTACGAGGGCGAGAACACCACGCACCTGACGGTCGCCGACCGATGGGGCAACGTCGTCGCCTACACCCTCACCATCGAGCAGACCGGCGGCAGCGGCATCACCGTGCCCGGCCGGGGCTTCCTGCTCAACAACGAGCTGACGGACTTCTCCTTCGCCCCGGCCAACCCGGCCGTGCACGACCCGAACCTGCCCGGTCCGGGCAAGCGGCCGCGCTCGTCGATCTCGCCGACGATCGTGCTGGACCGGCACGACCGGCCGGTGGTGGCGCTCGGTTCGCCGGGCGGGGCGACCATCATCACCACCGTGCTGCAGACCCTGACCGGGTTCCTCGACCGGCACCTGTCCCTGGTCGACGCGATCGCCGCACCGCGCGCCAGCCAGCGCAACGCCGCGCAGACCGAACTCGAACCGGCCCTCTACGACAGCGTGTTGAAGAAGCAGCTGGAGGCGATCGGCCACTCCTTCAAGCTCAATCCCGAGATCGGCGCCGCCACGGGCGTCCAGAGCCTGCCGGACGGCAGGTGGCTGGCCGCCGCGGAGAAGGTGCGCCGGGGCGGAGGCTCGGCGATGGTGGTGAATCCGTCGCCGTGACCCGGGCCGGTGACATGCCGGCCGGCACGGCGGGGCCCGCCTCCCGGAAGGGACGGCGGGCCCCGCCGTTCACGCCAGGCTCGTTCACTCCGTGGGCGAAGGAGCGGGCTCCTTGTTCTGGGTGTCGAACGTGAGCCGGTCGTCCTTCGCGTCCACCACGACCCGGCCGCCCTCGCGGACCCGGCCGGCCAGGAGCAGCCGGGAGAGCTGGTTCTCGACCTCGCGCTGGATGGTGCGGCGCAGCGGACGGGCGCCGTACTCGGGCTGGTGGCCGTGCCGGGCGAGCCAGTCCACGGCCGCCTCGGTGAACTCGACGGTGACGCCCTGCGCGTGCAGCAGCCGGCGCGTCTTCTCCAGCAGCAGGTCGGTGATCTGCCGCAACTGATCGGCGGTCAGCTGGCGGAAGACGACGATCTCGTCGATCCGGTTGAGGAACTCGGGCCGGAAGTGCTCGCGCAGCGGCCTGAGGATCTGCTCGCGCCGCGCCTCCTCGTCCGCCTCCGCACCGCCCGGGCCGAACCCGATGCCGGCCCCGCGCCGGGTGATCGCCTCGGAGCCGAGGTTGCTGGTCATCACGATGACGGTGTGGGTGAAGTCCACCGTGCGGCCCTGGGAGTCGGTGAGTCGCCCGTCGTCGAGCACCTGGAGCAGGATGTTGAAGACGTCCGGGTGCGCCTTCTCCACCTCGTCGAGCAGCAGCAGCGAGTACGGGTGCCGGCGCACCACCTCGGTGAGCTGGCCGGCCTCCTCGTGACCGACGTACCCGGGCGGGGCGCCCACCAGCCGGCTGACCGTGTGCCGCTCCTGGTACTCGCTCATGTCCAGGCGGACCATGCGGTCCTCGCTGGAGAACAGGACCTCGGCCAGCGCCCGGGCCAGCTCGGTCTTGCCGACGCCGGTCGGGCCGAGGAACAGGAAGCTGCCGATCGGCCGGTCCGGACTGGCCAGCCCGGCGCGGGAGCGCAGCACCGCCTCCGAGACCGCGCTCACGGCCTCCTCCTGGCCGACGACCCGCCGGTGCAGGTGCAGCTCCAGGCCGAGCAGGCGCTCCTTCTCCTCCTGCGTGAGGCTGCTGACGGGGATGCCGGTCTGCCGCGACACCACCTCGGCGATGGCCTCCGCGGTGACCTCCAGATGCTGACCCTCGTCGGCCTCGCCGCCGCCGGTGGCCTGGCCGATCCGCTGCTTGAGCTCGGTGATCCGGTCGCGCAACTGCGTGGCCTGCTCGTACTGTTCGTCCGCGACCGCCTGGTCCTTGTCCAGGGTGAGCTGCTCGACCTCGCGCTCCATGGCCCGTACGTCGGTGCCCTTGGTGCGTGCCCGCAGCTTCACCCGGGCACCGGCCTGGTCGATCAGGTCGATCGCCTTGTCCGGCAGACGGCGCTCCGTCAGATAGCGGTCGGACAGCTCCACGGCGGCCACCAGCGCCTCGTCGGTGTACCGCACCTGGTGGTGGGCCTCGTAGCGGTCGCGCAGCCCGCGCAGGATCTCCAGCGCGTCCGCGACGGACGGCTCGGGCACCAGAATCGGCTGGAACCGGCGGGCCAGCGCCGCGTCCTTCTCGATCCGCCGGAACTCCTCCAGCGTCGTCGCGCCCACGATGTGCAGCTCGCCGCGGGAGAGGGCGGGCTTGAGGATGTTGCCCGCGTCCATCGCGCCGCCCTCGCCGCCCGCGCCGGCGCCGACGACGGTGTGCAGCTCGTCGATGAAGACGATCAGCCGCTCGGAGTTGGTGCGGATCTCGGTGACGATGTTGTTCAGCCGCTCCTCGAAGTCGCCCCGGTACCGGGTGCCCGCGACGACGCCCGTCAGGTCCAGCGCCACCACCCGGCGGCCGGTCAGGACGTCGGGCACGTCCCCGTCGGCGATCCGCTGCGCCAGCCCCTCCACGATGGCGGTCTTGCCGACGCCCGCGTCACCGATGAGCACCGGGTTGTTCTTGCCCCGCCGGGAGAGCACCTCGATGGTCTGCTCGATCTCCTGCTCCCGCCCGATCACCGGGTCGATGCGCCCCTGCCGGGCCAGTTCGGTGAGATCGCGCCCGTACCGGTCCAGGGTCGGTGTCGAGGTGGACCGCTGCCGCTCCGTCCCGGGCGGCGCGGCGGCGTCCGGCGTCTCGGGCGGCAGGCCGGAGGAGGCGTACCGGGCCGCGTTCAGGATGTGCCCGGCCGCCGAGTCGGGGTTCGCGGCGAGCGCGCTGAGCACGTGCTCCGGACCGATGTACCCGGCGCCGCTGGCCCGTGCCATGTCGTGTGCGTCGAGGAAGGCGCGCTTGACGGCCGGGGTGAGCGAGAGGGAGGTCGGCGGTGGCGCCTCGCCCGGCGGGTGCTGAACGGGGCCGGCCCGCTCGTCGATCTGCGTCGCGAGCGAGTCGGGGTCCGCACCGGACCGGCTGAGCAGACTGCGGGTGGGCTCGGCGGCGAGGGCGGCCCGCAGCAGGTGCTCGGTGTCCAGATCATGGCTGCCGTGCTCCGCGGCGTACTGCGCCGCGCCCCGCACCAGCTCCCTGGCGGGCTGGCTCAGCAGCCGGCCGATGTCTATCTGCCGGGGGCCGGGGCGCGGTCCGCCGAAGAAGCGGGCGAAGAGTTCACCGAAGGGGTCGCGGTCGCGGTCGCCCTCCGGGCCGTTGAAGCCGCTGGTCATCGCTGTCCGTTCCGTCGCTGACAGTGGCTCCCGCCGGGTAACCGGTGTGGGGGTCGTTCATGCCACGATGGCACGAGTTCCCGCGGACGGCATACGGAGCGCCCCTGGGGCCGGGCACGGTGCCGTCGTGCGGCTGCGGGTGCGTCGCGGCTGGTCGCGCCCGCGCCGCGGAGCCGCACATGGATACGGCCCCGCGCCCTTCGAGCGGGTGGCCCTACCGTTCCGTGAGGATGCGCGGGCCCGTCTCCGTGATCGCCACCGTGTGCTCGACGTGGGCCGCTCGGGAGCCGTCGTCGGTGCGCAGGGTCCAGCCGTCCGGGGCCGCGTGGTAGCCGTCCGTGCCGCCGGCGATCAGCATCGGCTCGATGGCGAGGACCATGCCGTGACGCAGGGGCAGGCCCCGGCCCGGCCGGCCCTCGTTCGGGACGCCGGGGTCCTCGTGCATCTGGCGGCCGATGCCGTGGCCGCCGAACCCGTCCGGGATGCCGTAGCCCGCCGCGCGGCACACCGAGCCGATGGCGTGGGCGATGTCGCCGATCCGGTTGCCGACCACGGCCGCCCCGATGCCCGCGGCCAGCGCCCGCTCGGCGGTCTCGATCAGCCGCAGGTCCGCGGGGCGCGGCCGGCCCACGACGAAGCTGATCGCCGAGTCGCCGGCCCAGCCGCCGAGCTTCGCGCCGAAGTCCAGGGAGACGAGGTCGCCGTCGCGCAGCCGGTACCTCGTGGGGATCCCGTGCACGATCGCGTCGTTCACCGAGGCGCAGAGCACGGCCGGGAAGGGGGTCGGGGCGAAGGAGGGCCGATAGCCCAGGAACGGCGAGGCCGCGCCCGCCTCCCGCAGGACGTCGTGGGCCAGTTCGTCCAGCTCCAGCAGGGACACTCCCACGCCGGCGGCCTTGCGTGCCGCGGTCAGGGCCCGTGCCACGACCTGGCCGGCCTCGTACATCGCGTCGATCGACGCATCCGTCTTCAGTTCCACCATGCCAATTACTATACCGGTATTTGAATCGCGGTAGGATGCCGGTATGGTGCGTACCCCCCTGACCCCCGAGGAACGCGAGCGCGGTGAGCGGCTCGGCCGTCTGCTGCGCGCGGCGCGCGGCGACCGCAGCATGGCTCAGGTCGCGGCGAGCGCGGGCATCTCGGCCGAGACGCTGCGCAAGATCGAGACGGGCCGGGCCCCGACCCCGGCCTTCTTCACGGTCGCCGCGCTGGCTCGGGTGCTGGGGCTGTCCATGGAGGAGCTGGCGGAGCGGAGCGCGCTGGCCGCGGTGTGACCGTCCGCACCGCCCGCGGTGGCCGTCGGCACGGGGTGGACCACCGCGGGCGGTACGGGACTCAGGGGGCGGACGTGGTGTCGGACCGGCTGGGGCCGCCGGGCGGCGGAACCGCGGGGCGGCCCGGCGCCGCGCCGGGGGCGCCGGTCCTGAGCCGGACGGTTCTGGGGCGGCTGGAAGCCCAGGCCATCAGGCCCGCGTTGTCCAGCGCGCCCACCCACAGGTCGGCGAGGGTGGCGGCCTCGGGGCCCGGTCGTGGGCCCACCCCGACCACCCGCAGGCCGGCGTCCGCCGCGGCCTTCAACCCGTTGACCGAGTCCTCCACGGCCAGGGTGTTGCCGTCGGTCACTCCCAGGCGGCGCACGGCCTCCGCATAGGTGCCGGGGTGCGGCTTGGGGCGGACCTCCTCGTCGGGCACGACGATGTGCCGGAAGTGGTGCCGTAAGCCCACCGACTCCAGGGAGAACTCCACCACGTCGGCGGGGCAGTTGCTGGCCACGGCCAGCGGTGCGACCCGGCTCAGGATCGTCACCAGCCCCTTGGCGCCGCGCGCGGCCACGGGCTCGCGCGCGACGAGGGTGCGGAAGGTCGTCAGCAACCGCTCGGTCATCTCCTCGGCGGCGTCCGGCCTCCCGGCGACGCGCGCCATGACGGCGCCGCACTCGGTGTAGTGCAGTCCCTTCGCTCCTTCCGTGAAGTCCGGGCCGGGTTCGCAGCCGAAGTCCCGCAGGACGCTGACCCGGGCCTGCTGCCAGTGCCGTTCGGAGTCCACCAGCGTGCCGTCGCAGTCGAAGACGACGGCTTCGGGGGTCCAGTCGAGGTCGAACATGTGATGTGTGGCCATGTGCTCTTGCCGTTCTGGCGCGGGACGGACCTGCCGGAGGGCGGCACGATCCGCCGGTCGTGGACGTCGGCGCCTGCTGTTCGTCACGCGTTTCAGGGCAGCGTGAAGTCGCAGGCGGACAGGGATGGTTGAGAAGTGAGGTGGTCACACGCACCGCACTGCGTGGTTCCCGGGAATTCATCCGGAACCGGAAACATAATGAACGTTACGCTCCACTTGACCGGTCGCGGACATCCACTGCCGCAATACGCACGTGTGGGTGACACCTCACGGGTATCGCAATACGCCTTCGGCCGTGGTGGTGCCGCCCTGCCGGAAAAGGAATTCGCCGGTGCGGCCCTGGGGGGAGCAGTGAATGACGGCGGGCGGGGCGTGCTCGGTGAACCGCAGGGCCGACATCCGGCAGGCGACGGGGCGCACGAGCCGTCCTCCGCTGCGCAGGGCGATCGCCTGCCGCGCCGCCTCCAGCAGGGCCGTCCCGGGCACGTGGTCCGTTCCGTGGTCGAACAGGAACGGATGACGCGGGTCGGCGGGGCACACCAGCAGTTCCCCGCCGGCCGCGGCGACGACGGCGTCCGACTCCGACGCCAGCCCCAGCAGGGCGGGTTCGGGCCGCGGCCCGGCTCCGGCCGGCACGGCCGCGCCGGCGCCGGACCGGAGCCGGTCGTAGCGCTCGGCGTCGAGGAACCGCGCCCCGCCCGCCGCGCGGGCGAACGGCCGTCGGCCGGCCAGGAAGTCGACCCGCATGCGCAGCCCGGTCAGCTCGTTTCCGTCGCGGTCGGTGCGCAGGCCGCTCACCCTGACCAGGCAGGTGACCTCGCTGGCCCCGTGCGGTGCCGTGGGCTCCGCGTCCACGTCCAGGGCGTAGGACAGGTCGTCGATCAGGAACCGGGCGGTGCGGGGCACGTCCAGGTGGCGCAGCGGGATGTAGATGCCGAGCTGGCGCAGGGTCTCGACGATCATCCAGGGGCTGTGCCGGTCGTCGCGTCCGCGGGGGAACGTGGGATGCGAGCGCGGCCACGCGGCGGCGGCGCGGAAGGAGAGCGGACCGTGGGGGCGGACGTCGGTCAGCAACACCTCGGCCACGGAGGTCCGGTGGACCAGTTCGCGTTCGACCGTCCGGGACCGGTTGAGCGGGGAGGGCCGGGAAGGCGGCGAAGGCGCGGAACGGCGGGAAAGGGCGGTGGGGTCGCCGGACCCGGTCGACGGGGTGCGGGAATCCCGTGTGCGCGATCCGGAGTCCATGGAAAAATGCTAATAAGACTATTAAGAGTTTCGCATGTTGGGCTCTCCCGGCCGGGCGGCAAAGGCCGATAGATTTTTCCTCGCGACGCACCTACGGACGAGGGAGACGCGTGCAGGAACGGGCGGAGGAAACCCGCAGGGCCGTATTGCAGGCAGCAGCTCACCTGTTCTTCGAACGGGGTTACACGGGGACCAGCATCGCCGACATCAGCGCACGGTCCGGACGTACCAGCGGGGCCATCTATTTCCACTACACCAACAAGGAGCAGCTCGCCCTCGCCGTCGTCACCGCGCATTTCGCCGCCTGGCCGGCCCTGGTCGCACAGCACGAGTCGGTGGCCGGGCCCGCCCTGGAGAGGCTGGTGCGGCTGAGCTTCTCGGTGGCCCGGGCGTTCCGCGACGACGTCGTCGTACGCGCCGGCGCGCGGCTGTGGGCCGAGCGGCGGTCCATCGACGTGGAGATGCCCCCGCCGTTCGTGGACTGGATCGCCACCGTCGAACGCATGCTGGCCGCCGCCCGGAGCGAGGGAGGACTGGCCCCGGGGGCGGAGCCCGGCCGGGACGCTCCCACCCTGGTCGCCGCCTTCTTCGGCCTGCACACGCTCTCCGACGTCCTCGACGACCGCCTGCTGATCGAGGACCGCCTGGCCGCCCTGTGGCTGCTGCTGCTTCCCGGGCTCCAGGCCGGCCCCGCGGCGCCCCGCGACCTGCTGGCCAGGGCGAGTGCCCCGGTCCCGGCCTCGTCGTGACGCCCCTGCCGCCGGCCCCCGCGCTCACCCACAGGAGTGCGAAACACGATCGACTTCGCGGGTTGACGACAATGGTCTTGGCAAGCCACGAGAAGAGGCTTACGTTCGTGCCTCTAGGCCTGTTCTACGGGCGTAGAGGCTCTGACGTACGTCGAAGGAGCAGCTCATGGCCAACGTCGTCCGTGCGGCCCTGGTCCAGGCCACCTGGACCGGCGACACCGAGTCCATGGTCGCCAAACACGAGGAGCACGCCCGCGAGGCGGCTCGTCAGGGTGCCCGGATCATCGGGTTCCAGGAAGTCTTCAACGCGCCGTACTTCTGCCAGGTCCAGGAGCCGGAGCACTACCGCTGGGCCGAGCCGGTGCCGGACGGGCCCACGGTGCGGCGCATGCGCGAACTCGCCCGCGAGACCGGCATGGTGATCGTCGTCCCGGTGTTCGAGGTCGAGCAGTCCGGCTTCTACTACAACACGGCCGCCGTGATCGACGCCGACGGCAGCTACCTCGGCAAGTACCGCAAGCACCACATCCCGCAGGTCAAGGGCTTCTGGGAGAAGTACTACTTCAAACCCGGCAACCTCGGCTGGCCCGTCTTCGACACCGCCGTCGGCCGGGTCGGCGTCTACATCTGCTACGACCGCCACTTCCCGGAGGGCTGGCGGCAACTCGGCCTGAACGGCGCCCAGCTCGTCTACAACCCCTCCGCCACCCACCGCGGCCTGTCCGCCTACCTGTGGCAGCTGGAACAGCCGGCCGCCGCCGTCGCCAACGAGTACTTCGTCGCCGCGATCAACCGCGTCGGCCGGGAGGAGTACGGCGACAACGACTTCTACGGAACGAGCTACTTCGTCGACCCCCGCGGACGGTTCGTCGGAGACGTCGCCGACGACTCCAAGGAGGAACTCCTCGTCCGCGACCTCGACTTCGACGTCATCGAAGAGGTGCGGCAGCAGTGGGCCTTCTACCGCGACCGCCGCCCCGACGCCTACGAAGGGCTGGTGCAGCCGTGAGCGACCTGTACGACCGTCACCGGGCCGTCACGCCCGACTGGCTGGCGCTCTACTACGAGGACCCGATCGAGATCACCCACGGCGAGGGACGCCACGTCTGGGACGCCGACGGCAGGCGCTACCTCGACTTCTTCGGCGGAATCCTCACCACCATGACCGCCCACGCGCTGCCCGAGGTCACCAAGGCGGTGACCGAGCAGGCCGGGCGGATCATCCACTCCTCCACGCTCTACCTCAACCGCCCGATGGTCGAACTCGCCGAGCGCGTCGCCCAGTTGAGCGGAATTCCGGACGCCCGGGTGTTCTTCACCACCTCCGGCACCGAGGCCAACGACACCGCCCTGCTGCTGGCGACGACGTACCGGCGAGCCAACACCGTCCTGGCCATGCGCAACAGCTACCACGGGCGCTCCTTCAGCGCCGTCGGCATCACCGGCAACCGCGGCTGGTCCCCGACCTCCCTGTCCCCGCTCCAGACGCTGTACGTCCACGGCGGCGTACGCACCCGCGGCCCGTTCGCCGACCTGAGCGACGCCGAGTTCATCGCCGCCTGCGTCGAGGACCTCAGGGACCTCCTCGGCCACACCCGCCCGCCCGCCGCGCTGATCGCCGAACCCGTCCAGGGCGTCGGCGGCTTCACCTCCCCGCCCGACGGCCTGTACGCCGCCTTCCGGGACGTGCTCCAGGAGCACGGCATCCTGTGGATCTCCGACGAGGTGCAGACCGGCTGGGGCCGCACCGGCGACCACTTCTGGGGCTGGCAGGCGCACGCATCCAGCGGACCGCCCGACATCGTCACCTTCGCCAAGGGCATCGGCAACGGGACGTCCATCGGCGGGGTCGTCGCCCGCGCCGAGATCATGAACTGCCTGGACGCCAACAGCATCTCCACCTTCGGCGGCACCCAGCTCACCATGGCCGCGGGCCTCGCCAACCTCAACTACCTCGTGGAACACGACCTCCAGGGCAACGCGCGGCGCGTCGGCGGACTCCTCATCGAGCGGCTGCGGGCCGTCGCCGCCCAACTGCCCGGCGTGCGCGAGGTCCGCGGACGCGGGCTGATGATCGGCGTCGAACTGACCCGGCCGGGGACGGACCAGGCCGACCCGCAGGCGGCCACCGCGGTGCTGGAGGCGGCCCGGCGGGACGGCCTGCTCATCGGCAAGGGCGGCGGACACAACACCAGCGCCCTGCGCATCGCCCCGCCGCTGTCCCTGACCGTCGCGGAGGCCGAGGAGGGCGCCGCGATCCTGGAGGGCGCACTGCGCGCCGCCTACTAGTGCCGCGGCAGGCAAAGTTTGCCCGTCAAGGAGCGGCGTCCGGTGCGTGCTCTCGGTGTGCCGGCCGGAAGTCCTCGTACTGGATGTACTTGGGCTTTCGGGCGGTGCGGCGAGAGTGCGTGCCGGGCGTCGTGACGGGGCGAACGTTGCCTGCCGGG
This sequence comes from Streptomyces sp. NPDC001204, assembly GCF_053598035.1. Classification (NCBI taxonomy): domain Bacteria; kingdom Bacillati; phylum Actinomycetota; class Actinomycetes; order Kitasatosporales; family Streptomycetaceae; genus Streptomyces; species Streptomyces sp. NPDC001204. Next base: position 200,822 of record NZ_JBSFJL010000011.1, read on the forward strand.
GCACTGGCGGAGGCGAACCGGACCGTACGCAGAGGGGAACGCCGACATGACCACCGCCTCGGAGACACCCCCGACCACCTGGAACCCGCCGGAACCCGCCCTGTCGGTGCGCCAGGTCCTCACCCTGGAGCGGGTGCTCGCGGGGGAGCCCGAGGTGGTGGCCGGCGCCGGCCACCTCGACCGGCCCGTGCGCTGGGTGCACGTCGCCGAGGCCGCCGACGTCGGCGTGATGCTCAGCGGCGGCGAGATGGTCCTCACCACCGGCGTGCTGCTCGCGGGCGACGAGGAAAAACAGGCCGAGTACATCCGCTCCCTGCACCGCGCGGAGGCCGCGGCCGTCGTACTGGGCCTGGGCCGGGCCTTTCCCACGCCGCCGGACGTGATGCGCCGGGCCGCCGAGCGGTGCCAGCTGCCCCTGGTCGTCCTGCACCGCCCCTTCCCCTTCGCCGAGCTGACCGAGGAGGTCCAGTCCCGGCTGGTGCGGCGCAAGTTCGCCTCGGTCAGTCTGTCGGAGACCGTACGCACCGCCCTCACCGCGCTGATCACCGCGGGCGCCCCGCTCCAGGCACTGCTCGACGAGATCGCCCAGCACAGCGCCTGCCCCGTCGTCGTCACCAACCTCGCCCACCGCGTCCTGGCCACGGCGGGGGAGCGGTCGGCGGTCGACGACGTGCTGCGGGACTGGGAACGCATCGCCCGGCAGGCCGGCGCCGGCCAGGGCGACGGCTGGATCCGCGCCGAACTGGGCGGACGCGGGGAGCGGTGGGGACGGATCGTGCTGTGCGGCCACCGTGGCGACAGCGCCACCGGACGGCTGCTGGCCGACCGCGCCGCCGAGGCCCTCGTCCTGCACCGCATGCTCGGCGGCAACGGCGGCTGCTCCTGGGAGGAGCAGTCCGCGCAGAGTCTGCTCACCGACCTCGTGGGCGGAGCCGTACCGGCCCGGCAGCTGCTGCCCCGGGCGCGGGCCGCCGGGCTGCCGGTCAACCGGCGCAGCTTCGTACCGCTGGTCGTACCGGACGGCGACGTGGCCGGACTCGACCGGCTGCTGCGCCTGCTGGGCCTTCCCGGGCTGGTCGCCGAGCTGGCCGAGGGCGCCACCGCCGTGCTGCTCAGCCTCGCCCGCGACCAGGACGCCGACGCCCTCACCGAGCACTTCGCGGCCCGGCTGCGCGGCGGGTCCGGCGCGGACCGCACGGTCGTCGCCGCCGCGGACGCACGCACCGTCTGGGACGACGTGCCCGCCGGGCTGCGCGAGGCCCGGCACGTCGCCCGGGCCGTGGCCGACTCCGCCGCCGCGCTGGACCTCCCGGCCGTCGTACGCCTGAAGGACGTGCACCTGCGCGGCCTGGTCCGGCTGCTGCGCGACGACCCGCACGTACAGTCCTTCGCCGAGCGGGAACTGGACGGCCTGCTGCGCCGGGCCGACGACGACCTGCTGGCCGTGCTGCGCACCTACCTCGCCACCGGCCGCAACAAGTCCCGCACCGCCCAGCTCCACCACGTCTCCCGGCCCGCGCTCTACCGCCGCCTGGAGTCCATACAGGCGTGCCTCGGGGTGGACCTCGACGACTTCGAGCAGGCCGCCTCGGTGCACATCGCGCTCCTCGCGCACGACGCACAACAGGAGTGAGCCGGAAGAACGGCCGGGAGAACGGCGGTGAGACATGGGACGGACCCGGAGTGACACGGTGGCACGCCCCGCCCCCGCAGACGTGACACGGTGCACCTCAAAGCGGAGCCGCCGGCTTTCTACGCTCCCCGCACATCCAGCGAGTGGAGGTCCCGATGAGCAAGGTGATCCGCGCCGCCCTCTTCCAGACCGCGTGGACCGGCGACAAGGAATCCATGATCCAGGTCCACGAGCAGGCGGCCCGCGACGCCGCCGCGCAGGGCGCCCAGGTGCTGTGCTTCCAGGAACTGTTCTACGGACCGTACTTCTGCCAGGTCCAGGACCCCGCGTTCTACGAGTACGCCGAGCAGATCCCCGAGGGCCCGATCGTCCGGCGCTTCCAGGCGCTCGCGAAGGAACTCGGCCTCGTCCTGGTGCTGCCGATGTACGAGGAGGAGCAGCCCGGCGTCCTCTACAACACCGCCGCCATAATCGACGCGGACGGCTCCTACCTCGGCAAGTACCGCAAGACCCACATCCCGCAGGTCAAGGGCTTCTGGGAGAAATTCTACTTCCGGCCCGGCAACAGCGGCTGGCCGATCTTCGACACCAAGGCGGGCAGGATCGGTGTCTACATCTGCTACGACCGGCACTTCCCGGAGGGCTGGCGGGCCCTCGGACTGGCCGGCGCCGAGATCGTCTTCAACCCGTCGGCCACCTCGCGCGGACTGTCCGGCTACCTGTGGCAGCTGGAGCAGCCGGCGGCCGCCGTCGCCAACGAGTACTTCGTCGGCGCGATCAACCGGGTGGGCGTCGAGGAGTACGGGGACAACGACTTCTACGGCACCTCGTACTTCGTGGACCCGGAGGCGCAGTTCGTCGGCGAACCGGCGAGCGACAAGGACACCGAACTCGTCGTGCGCGACCTGGACCTGGCCAAGCTGCGCGAGGTCCGCGACCGCTGGCAGTTCTACCGCGACCGCGCCCCGGGCACGTACGAGCCGCTGACCGCGCCCTGACCGGGGACCCGCGACCCACCGTGCACACCCGACCGGAAGGAGAGGGAGCATGAGCCGCACCGTCATCCGCGGCGGCCTCGTCATCACCGCCGCCGACGAGATCCACGCCGACGTCCTGATCGAGGACGGCCGCATCGCCGCCCTCGCCGCCTCCGGCACCCCGGCCGCCGGGGCGTTCACCGCCGAGCGGACCATCGACGCCACCGGCAAGTACGTGATCCCGGGCGGGGTCGACGGCCACACCCACATGGAGATGCCCTTCGGCGGCACCTACGCCGCGGACACCTTCGAGACCGGCACCCGGGCCGCCGCCTGGGGCGGCACGACCACGATCGTGGACTTCGCCATCCAGACCGTCGGCGGAACCCTGCGCGAGGGCCTGGACGCCTGGCACGCCAAGGCCGAGGGCAACTGCGCGATCGACTACGGCTTCCACATGATCGTCTCCGATGTGAACCAGGAGACGCTCAAGGAGATGGACCTCCTGGTGGAGGAGGGCGTGACCTCCTTCAAGCAGTTCATGGCCTACCCGGGCGTCTTCTACAGCGACGACGGGCAGATCCTGCGCGCCATGCAGCGTGCCGCCGACAACGGCGGACTGATCATGATGCACGCCGAGAACGGCATCGCCATCGACGTCCTGGTCGAACAGGCACTGGCCCGTGGCGAGACCGACCCGCGCTACCACGGAGAGGTCCGCAAGGCCCTGCTGGAGGCCGAGGCCACCCACCGCGCCATCCGGCTCGCCCAGGTCGCGGGCGCGCCGCTGTACGTCGTGCACGTCTCGGCGCAGGAGGCGGTCGCCGAACTGGCCAGGGCACGCGACCAGGGACTGCACGTCTTCGGCGAGACCTGCCCGCAGTACCTGTTCCTGTCCACCGACAACCTCGCCGAGCCCGGTTTCGAGGGCGCCAAGTACGTGTGCTCGACGCCCCTTCGCCCCAAGGAGCACCAGGCGGCCCTGTGGAGGGGCCTGCGCACCAACGACCTCCAGGTGGTCTCCACCGACCACTGCCCCTTCTGCTTCACCGGCCAGAAGGAACTCGGCCGCGGCGACTTCTCCAAGATCCCCAACGGCATGCCGGGCGTGGAGAACCGGATGGACCTGCTCCACCAGGCCGTCGTCGACGGGCACATCTCGCGCCGCCGCTGGATCGAGATCGCCTGCGCCACCCCGGCCCGCATGTTCGGCATGTACCCGAAGAAGGGCACGATCGCGCCGGGCGCCGACGCGGACGTCGTCATCTACGACCCGCACGCCGAGCAGGTCATGTCCGCCGAGACCCACCACATGAACGTCGACTACTCGGCGTACGAGGGCAGGCGGATCACCGGCCGGGTGGAGACCGTGTTCTCCCGCGGCGTACCCGTCATCACCGAGCGGGAGTACACCGGGCGCGCCGGGCACGGCGCCTACACCCCGCGCTCCACCTGCCAGTACCTCGACTAGGAGTGCCGCCCATGGACTTCGGACTCGTCCTGCAGACCGACCCGCCGGCCTCGCGCGTGGTCAGCCTGATGAAGCGCGCCGAGCACAACGGCTTCCGCTACGGCTGGACCTTCGACTCCGCCGTGCTCTGGCAGGAGCCGTTCGTGATCTACAGCCAGATCCTCGCGAACACCGAGAAGCTGACCGTCGGCCCCATGGTCACCAACCCCGGCACCCGCACCTGGGAGGTCACCGCCTCCACCTTCGCCACCCTCAACGACATGTTCGGCAACCGCACGGTCTGCGGGATCGGCCGCGGCGACTCCGCGATGCGGGTGGCCGGCCGCAAACCCAACACCCTGGCCCGGATCAGCGAGGCGATGAAGGTGATCCGGGCGCTGGGCAGGGGCGAGGAGGCCGACCTCGGCGGCACGGTGATCAGGTTCCCGTGGATCAAGCCGGGCGCGGAACTGCCCGTGTGGATGGCCGCGTACGGCCCCAAGGCGCTGAAGATGACCGGTGAGGAGGCCGACGGGTTCATCCTCCAGCTCGCCGACCTCTATCTGACCGAGTACATGGTGAAGGCCGTGAAGGACGCGGCGGCCGCGGCCGGGCGCGACCCGTCCGAGGTGAAGATCTGCGTCGCCGCCCCGGCGTACGTCACCGCCGACGACTCGCCCGAGGCGCTCGCCCACGCCCGCGACCAGTGCCGGTGGTTCGGCGGCATGGTCGGCAATCACGTGGCCGACCTGGTCACCCGCTACGGCGAGCACTCCGCCGCCGTCCCCGACGAACTCACCGACTACATCAAGGCCCGCCAGGGCTACGACTACGCCCACCACGGGCGCAGCGGCAACCCGGACACGCAGTTCGTGCCGGACGAGATCGTCGACCGGTTCTGCGTGGTCGGACCGGTCGAGAAGCACATCGAGAAGCTGAACGCGCTGCGTGAGCTGGGCGTGGACCAGTTCGCCGTGTACGACATGCACGACGCGCAGGAAGCCGTGATCGACGCGTACGGGCAGCAGATCATCCCGGCCGTCAACTCCTGAGTCCCCGAGCGCTGTTCCCATCCCCCCTCTGTCCCCCCTCCCCGCCTCCCCGAGGAGGGGCCGGGCGCCCGCACCGCCCCGTTTCGACCCGTCTCATCGATTGGGCTGCCCATGACCGACACCGCTCCTCCGGCCATACCGCCGTCCGCGCAGGTCACCCTCCCCGACGGGCGGGTGGAGATCGCCCCCGGCACTCCGCCGCCCAGCGGGCCCTACGCCAACGCGGACCTGCTGCCCGTCCCGGTCGCCCAGCGCACCTGGACCACGTACAACTTCTCCGCACTGTGGGTCGGCATGGCCCACAACACGGCCTCCTGGACCCTGGCCTCCGGTCTGATCGCCGTCGGGATGGACTGGAAGCAGGCGGTGTTCACCATCGCCCTGGCCAACCTGATCGTGCTCGTCCCCATGCTGCTCACCGGGCACGCGGGACCCAAGTACGGCATCCCCTTCCCGGTCTTCGCCCGCGCCTCCTTCGGCGTGCGCGGTGCCAACCTGCCCGCCGTGGTACGGGCGTTGGTGGCGTGCGGCTGGTTCGGCATCCAGACCTGGATCGGCGGCGAGGCGATCTACTTCCTCGCCGGGAAGCTGATCGGCAGCGGCTGGACGGACGCCGCGAAGGTGGGCGGCCACGCCTGGACGATGTGGCTCTCGTTCGCCATCTTCTGGCTGATCCAGGTGGCCGTCATCTACCGGGGCATGGAGACCATCCGCCGGTTCGAGAACTGGGCGGCGCCCTTCGTGCTCGTCGGCGCCTTCGTGATGCTGTGGTGGATGAGCAGCAAGGCCGGCGGACTCGGCCCGCTCTTCGACCAGCCGTCGAAACTGGGCTGGGGAGCGGACTTCTGGAAACTTTTCGCGCCCTCCCTGATGGGCATGATCGGCTTCTGGTCCACCCTGTCGCTGAACATCCCGGACTTCACCCGGTACGGCAGGAGCCAGAAGGCGCAGACCCGGGGCCAGGCGCTCGGACTGCCCACGACCATGACCCTGTTCGCGTTCCTGTCCGTGTTGGTCACCTCCGGCTCCCAGGCCGTGTACGGCGAACCTGTGTGGGACCCGGTGCAGTTGGCGGCGAAGACGGACAACGTGGTGGGCCTGGTGTACGCGCTGGTCACCGTGCTGGTGGCGACCCTGTCGGTCAACATCGCGGCCAACATGGTCTCCCCGGCCTTCGACTTCTCCAACGTCGCGCCGCGCAAGGTCAGTTTCCGCACCGGCGCCCTCGTCACCGCCGTGCTCGCGGTGGTGATGTGCCCGTGGAAGCTGTACGCCGACCCGCAGGGCTACATCTTCACCTGGCTCGGCCTGGTCGGCGGACTGCTCGGCACGGTCGCCGGCATCCTCATCGCCGACTACTGGGTCCTCAGGCGCTCCCGGCTCGACCTGGCCGACCTGTACCGCGCGGGCGGACGCTACTGGTACGAGGGCGGCTGGAACTGGCGGGCGGTCGTGGCCTTCGTGGTGGGCGGCGTGCTGGCCATCGGCGGTGCGGACTTCCACCCGCTGATCGACGGCCGGCCCATCCCGGCCCTGAAGTCCCTCGCCGACTACGGCTGGGCGGTGGGCCTGGGCACCTCGCTGGTGCTGTACCTGCTGCTGATGGCGGCGCGCGGCCGGCAGCGGGCCACCGTCTGACGCGCGTCACCGTCCGAAGCGTTTCACCGCCCGGGGAGGACGGTCAGCCCGTGCGACCGTTCTCCAGGGCGGCCATCGCCTCCTTGGCGGCCTTGATGGCGCCCTTGTTGATCTCGTCCGTGCTCGGCGCCTTCTTCGACTCGAAGTCGCTGCCGTTGTACGTGACGACCACGATCGCGTTGGCGGCGCGGGCCAGCACCACGCCCTCGCGGGTCTCCTGCTTGTCCTCGGTGGTCAGGTTCACCACCGAGTAGGCGCTGTCACCGAGACCGGGCACGGCCCCGCCGCCGCTCTTGTCGGTGGTCCGCTGCTCGTACGACTTCAGCGCCGCCTCGTCCGTCGCCATGATCTCGAAGGACACGTCGAGCCAGCGGTAGTCGTAGTCCTTGAGCGCGTTCCAGGAGCAGGTCCGGCGCACGTTGGTGTCCGTCGACGGGATCTCCTTGCCCGCCGTCTTGGCACCCGGCACCAGGGACGTGATCGTCTTCTCGGCGACGCTGGTGCACGGTGCGGGGGCGGACGCGTACGTCTTGGTCACCGCGGTCGACGACGGAGCGGACGGCTCGGAGGACGCACCGTCGCCGGCGCCGCGGTCCTCCTGCTGTGCGGCCTTGGGACCGGCGGCGGCCGGGGAGGCGGCGAGCGGGCCGGACGTCAACGCCCAGCCCGCGCAGGCGAGCACGACGACCGGACTCAGTCGCGCGGTGAGCGCGAGGGGGAGAGGAAGTTCACGCACGGCGCACTTCTCGTGTGGGGGACGGACGCGGTGGGGATCGATTCCGCACCGCGGACGGGACCTCAGTGTCACACGAGTCCCCGCGTGGCGGAAGCGGTACTCCGCTCCGTGCCCGCGCGGTTACGGCCGCCCGCTCCTGACGCACCGTTTGCCGTTTATGTCCTGACGGAGGGAGGGGGGAACGGAGCCGGACGCTTGAGGCCGCGCGGAGCAACTCCTCGTCCCCGCCGAGCAGTCGGGGCCGGTGACAGCGCGCGTGGACACTACGGCACCCGCGCCGTCCACCGCTCCGAACCGAACTTCGTCCGCGCCAGCTCCCGCGCGCGGGCCAGCTCCTCGTCGGTCGCCTTGCCGACCGTCAGCCCGTACCGGGCGCGGAAGGACTCCACCATCCGCGCGATGACCGCCTCACGGGCGAGCCCGGTCTGCCGGCGCAGCGGGTCCACCCGCTTCTTCGCGCTCCCGATGCCCTTGTCGGACAGCTTCTCCCGCCCGATCCGCAGCACCTCCAGCATCTTGCCGGCGTCGATGTCGTACGACATGGTCACGTGGTGCAGCACCGCTCCGGGCCCTCCGCCCGGTCCCACCATCCGCTTCTGCGCGGCGCCCGCGATCTTGCCCTGGTCGGTGGCGATGTCGTTCAGCGGCTGGTACCAGGCCCGGATCCCCATGTCGCCGAGGGCGCCGAGCACCCAGTCGTCCAGGTAGGCGTAGCTGTCCTGGAAGGACAGCCCCTGCACCAGCGCCTCCGGCACCGACAGCGAGTACGTGATCGTGTTGCCCGGCTCGACGAACATCGCGCCGCCGCCGGAGATGCGGCGCACCACCTCGACTCCGTGCCGCGCCGCCCCCTCGGGGTCCACCTCGTTGCGCAGCGACTGGAAACTGCCGATGATCACCGCGGGCGCGGCCCACTCCCACACGCGCAGGGTCGGCGGACGCCGGCCAGCGGCGACCTCCGCCGTCAGCACCTCGTCCAGTGCCATGTGCAGCGCGGGGGACTGCGGGCCCTCGTGGACGAGCTGCCAGTCGTAGTCCGTCCAGTCCGTGGCGTGCGCCAGCGCGCGGCGCACCGCGATCCCGACGCCCTCGGACGTCAGCCCGTACATCACGGTGCCCTCGGGCAGCGCCGCGTCGATCCGGGCGGCCAGGCCCGCCGCGGCGGTGTCCGCGGGTGCGCCCTCCAGCGCGCGGTTCACTGCGTCCAGGGCCTCGTCCGGCTCCAGGAAGAAGTCGCCCGCCACGCGCACGTGCCGCAGCGAGCCGTCCTCGACCTCCACGTCCACGACGACGAGCTTGCCGCCGGGGACCTTGTACTCACCGTGCACCGTCCGACCTCCGATCTGCCGCAGCAGACCAACACCGCGGGCTCCCACGGTGTTCCCGCGGGCCGGGCGGGAGCGGGCAAGGTCACACGGGTGCCGGAGCGGTGGATGCCTGAGCGGCCCCGTCGTGGCGTGCCTGCGTCGGCTGTGCGCTGGGCAGGGGCAGGTCCAGCTGCTCTCGGATCCGGCGGACGTACGTGTCTCCGTTGTGCTCGTCCACCGAGCGCAGATGCCCGAGGAAGGTGTCCGCGTCGGACGCCCTGGCGGCCTGCCGCCAGAACGGCAGCCCCGCTTCGAGCTCCGCCACTAGTTGTCCGGCCGGCCGCTGCGCCCCGGACAGGTCGGCGTCCTTGAGCAGCCGGATGGTCTCGGCCTGCGCCTCGGCCATCCGGCCGGCCCAGGCCTTTGCTCCGGCGAGGTCCTGCCGGGGGCCTTCCGCCGGACGGAGCACGCCCGCGGTGTTCAGCGGCTTCACGGCGGAGAGGAAGGCCAGCTGACCGGAGTCCAGGTCGGACGCGTCGCGCTTGACCGTGGTGTCGAGTTCCGCGTCGCCCTTCGGGGCCACCCAGCACCGCACGGTGCGATTCCCGGCTGCCCAGCTCCGTTCGGCCGGATAGTAGTAGTAGGTCTGCAACGGCCCGAAGGCCACCGGGTCGAGCGAGTAGTCGAGAAAGAGTTTCGCGCACCGGGGCATCGCGATCGCCGCGATCGTGTCGGTGCCTGGGAAGTCCCGCTGTCCGGAGAGCGTGAAGGAGGCGTACGCCTCCCCTCGATGCGACGTGTCGCACGGCACCAGCTCCACACTCGCGTCATTCAGCGCTGATTTGTCCCGCTCTATCTCGGTGCCCGGGTTGAAGCAGTCACCGGTGCGGAGTGAGAGGATCGTGGTCCACCCGCTTCTCGTGACCTCGCCGCTGCTGTCTCTGCCGGGAAGCGTCCACACCTTGAAGTCGGCCGTCCCCGCGACGAGGGCGGCCAGCAGCAGAACGGCACCGGAGACGGAGATCCCGGCAATCGCGAGCCCCTTGCCCCGCTGTCCCTTCCTGGATATCTGCACCAGCGCGACGATGCCGAATATCAATCCCAGGGGTGCGAGGCACACCAGTGACGTCACCAGCGCCGTGACCGCGAAGCCGTTCAGCGTCGGCTGAACCGGCTGGCCCGCCGGGTTCCACTGCGGTCCCCAGGGCTGTCCTGGGCCCGGCGCGGACGTGGGTGGCTGAGGAGGATGGGACGGCGGGGGAAACGACACGGATTCTGAGCCTTTCTCGATACAACGGAGACCCAGCGCCAGTTCATGCGCGTAGAAAGACGCGGTGAGAGCGAACCACGCCCAAGGGGATGACGCCGAGCCGTTGTGCGGAAGCGCCGGTCGGCGCCTACGAAGTCTGTGCGGCGGAAGCGTTCCTCGGAGCGGTGACGAACGACGTCCAGGCGGGGGCCGTGTCCGTGAGAACCGGGCCGTGGGAGAGCTTGTCGCGGACGGGGACGACCCGCGTGAGACCGCCGGCGACCTCGACGCAGTTCCCGCCGTCGCCGTTGCTGCAGCTGCTCTTGCGCCAGACGGCCGTGCTCAAGTCGATCCCGCCGCTTGCCGTTTCGGTCATCCTCAGCCGCTTCCTCGATCAGGGCGAGGGACGCCTCCGGAGGCAGTGCGGCGGCCCTGAGCAGATCGTACGACCTGCGGTACTCCTTCACGAGGGCTGGATCATCGATGGTGTCGCCGCCGTGCAGCGCCTCTGTGCAGACCGGGGGCGGGCGTCCGGGTTCTGAAGTGATGAGGTCGAGGACGAGCCGTCGTGTGTGTCGATATGCGCGGAATGACCGTCGGGATGATCGCGGCCGAGTGTTGCTGTACAGTCCGCGCCGCTCCGCCGTGACGTAAGGAAAAGGTCCATGCGAACTCGCCTCCGGTGTGCCCTTGTGCTCGTACTCCCACTCGTGTTCTCGCTGGACGCATGTGGAGTTGACGCGGGGAAGCCGGTCGGGGAGGCGGGAAGCCCCGAGGTGGCGACGCCTTCGTCCGCGACGCCCGAGCCGTCCGCGACGCCCGAGTCGCCGTTGGACTTCCTCGACCTCGCGGCGAAGGCGATGGCCGAGGAGCCCGCCTGGACCTTCTCCGTGAAGGGGGAGGAGGGGCTCACTCTCCAGGGGCAGAAGAACGCGGCGACCTACCGGGCCACGGTCCGGCGCTCGATGAAGCCGGAGGTGCTGCGGTCCGAGGGCGTCACCACCACCAGCAAGGGGACCAGGAAGAACGAGGAGATGTACGTCGCCGGCGGCACCGCCTACCTCAGGGAGGGTGACACGCCCTGGAAGCACGCACCCGTCACCGACCCGGAAATGCGGAACAAGGTCGAGGACCCGGTAGCGGTCGTCGAAGAATTCCGGACGTACGCGAAGGCCGCCGGGGGAGACGTGAAGGTGATCGGGACGGGCGACGGCACGGTGGAACTCCACGTCGCGAGCGGCAAGCGCAAGCTGAGTGCCGTCGCGGACCGGGCCTGGGCGAAGAAGGCGAAGCGCGAGTTCGATCCGACGGCTGAACAGCTCCGCAAGGCGGGGGTGGCCGTCGAGGATGCCCAGTTGACGCTCTCCGGCCTTGACGAAGTGCTGGTCCTGGACGCGAAGACGTATCGGATCAGGAGTCACCGGCTGGACTTCGGTTTCCTGATCCCGTACGGCGGCGCCGACCTCACGTTCGAGCAGCATGTAGGTGAGGAGAACCAGGGGGCGTACGCCGGGAGGATTGAGCCACCGGCGGACGTGCGGTGAGATGAGGTCGTTCGCCCGGACCGACCGACGCGCGGAAACAGCGAGGTAAGACACCGCATGTTCACCACCCGGCCCACGCTCCAGGGCACCTTCGGCATGGTGTCCTCCACCCACTGGCTCGCCTCGCAGTCGGCGATGGCCGTGCTGGAGGACGGTGGCAACGCCTACGACGCGGCCGTGGCCGGGGCCTTCGTACTGCACGTCGTGGAGCCGCACCTGAACGGCCCCGCCGGTGAGGTGCCGATCCTGCTCGCCCCGGCCGGCGGCGAGGTGCGGGTGCTGTGCGGGCAGGGTGTCGCCCCGGCCGGGGCGACGGTCGCGCACTACCGGGCGCTCGGGCTGGACCTCGTACCCGGCACCGGCCCGCTGGCCGCCGCCGTACCGGGCGCTTTCGACGCGTGGACGGTGCTGCTGCGCGACCACGGCACGAAGTCCCTCGACGACGTCCTCACGTACGCCATCGGGTACGCCGAGCACGGGCACGCGCCCGTGGAGCGCGTCGGCGAGACCGTCGAGACCGTGCGGCGGCTGTTCGAGACCGAGTGGACCTCGTCCGCCGAGGTCTACCTGCCCGGTGGGCGCTCGCCCCGCCCCGGCACGCTGCTGCGCAACCCCGCGCTCGCCGCCACCTGGAAGCGGGTGCTCACCGAGAGCGCGGGCGCGGGGGACCGGGAGGCGCGGATCGAGGCCGCGCGGGAGGTGTGGCGCACCGGTTTCATCGCCGAGGCGCTGGTCCGGCAGGCCGGGCGGCCGACGCTGGACACCAGCGGCGAACGGCACACCGGCACCCTGACGGCCGCCGACCTCGCCGCCTGGTCCGCGACCTACGAGACTCCGGCGACGTACGACTGGAACGGCTGGACCGTGTGCAAGGCCGGCCCCTGGAGCCAGGGTCCGGTACTCCTCCAGCAACTGGCCCTCCTCCCGTCCGAACTGCCCCCGTACGGCTCCGCCGACTACGTCCACCTGCTCATCGAGGGCTGCAAGCTCGCCATGGCCGACCGGGAGGCCTGGTACGGGGACGCCGCCGAGGTGCCGCTGGCGGAGCTGCTGTCGGCGCCGTACAACACCGAGCGGCGGAGGCTGGTCGGCGACGCCGCCTCGTACGAGCTGCGGCCCGGCAGCCCCGGCGGGCGCGTCCCGCGGCTGAGCACGCACGCGCACGCGGTGGCCACCGGCGAGGGCGAGTTCGACGCGATGGGCGTCGGCGAGCCGACGTTCGCCAAGAGCCCCGCGTCACCCGTGCCGGGCGAACCCGACGTGGCCGCCGACGGCGGCACGCGCGGCGACACCTGCCACATCGACGTCGTCGACCGCTGGGGCAACATGGTCGCCGCCACGCCCAGCGGCGGCTGGCTCCAGTCCAACCCGGTCGTGCCCGAGTTGGGCTTCCCGCTCGGCACCCGGCTCCAGATGGCCTGGCTGGAGGAGGGCCTGCCCAACTCGCTGACGCCGGGCCGCCGTCCACGCACCACCCTCACCCCCTCGATCGCGCTGCGCGACGGGGTGCCCGTCATGGCGTTCGGCACGCCCGGCGGGGACCAGCAGGACCAGTGGCAGCTGCACTTCCTCCTCGCGGTCGCGCTGCGCGCCGCCGTCCGCGGCGGCCTCGACCTCCAGGGCGCCATCGACGCGCCGAACTGGCACAACGACAGCTTCCCCGGCTCCTTCTACCCGCGCGGGACGCGGCCCGGCAGCGTCACCGTCGAGTCCCGCATGGACGCGGAGGTCGTCCGCGAGCTGCGACGCCGGGGTCATGACGTGACCGTCGGCGGGCCGTGGTCCGAGGGACGCCTGTGCGCCGTCGCCCGCTGCCCCGAGACCGGCATCCTGTCCGCGGCCGCCAACCCGCGGGGGATGCACGGGTACGCGGTCGGCCGGTGAGGTGTTCGGCCGGCGTCCGGCACACGCCGGCCGCGGGCGTCCACCGGACGGTGCCCGGATGTCCGATGACGGGTGTTCACGCCGATTCCATCCGGAGTGCACCGGCCCGGCGGGGAATGTCAGTGGGGCATGGTCTCATAGAGACATGATCGAAGAGACGGAAACCATCGAAGAGTTTCTCGCACGTCACTCGGCCGACGTGGAGGAGGCGGTCCGCAAGGCCGCCGCGGCCGAGATCATGCCCCGCTTCCGGCGGCTGGCGGAGCACGAGGTGGACCAGAAGTCCGGACCGCACGACCTGGTGACGGACGCGGACCGGCTGGCCGAGCGGTACCTCACGGACGCGCTCGGCGCCCTGCTGCCGGGCTCGGTCGTGGTCGGCGAGGAGGCGGTGCACGCCGACCCGGCGGTCTACGAGGCGGTACGGGGCGACGCCCCCGTCTGGATCGTCGACCCGGTCGACGGCACACGGCAGTTCGTGCACGGCGACCCCGGCTTCTGCACCCTGGTGGCCCTCGCCCGGCACGGCGTCGTGCTCGCCTCCTGGACGTACGCGCCGGCGCGCGACCAACTCGCCACGGCCGTACGGGGTCAGGGCGCGTTCCTCGACGGCGTACCCCTGCGCTGCGGTGCGCCCGAGCCGGGGCGGCCGCTCGAAGTCGCCACGTCCCACCCCGACTACACGACGGACGAACAGAAGCGGGCCCTGCGCGGCCTGTGGTCGGACGGTGTCGCGCCACGTCCCTGCGGGTCGGCGGGACTGGAGTATCTGGCCGTCGCCCGGGGCGAGTTGGACGCCACTGCCTTCTGCTGGGAGGCGGCCTGGGACCACGCGGCGGGCCTCCTCCTGGTCGAGGAGGCCGGCGGCACCCACCTGACCCTGACCGGCACCCCCTTCCGCATCACGGGCGGCAACACCCTGCCGTTCACAGCGGCGCGAGACACGGCGACGGCCCGCCGCATCACCGGTCTCCTCACCGCCCCGGACGCCCACACCCCCTCGCCCGGCGTGTAAGGCCCGCCCCGGGCGCCTGATCCCGACGAGTCCGTGTACGGCGGGCGCCTGCCCCGACCCTGGCGAGTTCGGGCACGGCGGGCGCCTGCCCCGACCCCGGCGAGACCGGTCACGCTGGGCCTCGGCCCCCTGATCCCGGCAAGCCCGGCCGGCCACCGGCCTCGCCCCGGCCTGTCCGGTGTCAGTGGCTCGTCCTGGTGATTCCGGTTCCCCGCCTGCCGCCTGCCGCCTGCCGCCTGCCGCCTGCCGCCTGCCGCTTGGCGCGAGGCGCCCTGCTGGGCGTGCCCCGAGCCCGGCAGCTCGGGCGCGGTCGCCCTCCCACCCGGGCGGATGCCTCCGGCCCCGCCGCGCGGGCCGCCCCGCCTCTGTGCGCCAGCCGACCGGATCACGGCGCCGGACTCCGGCCCGGGCCTGCGGGGCCGGCCTGTCCCCGGCCCCCCTACCCCGAAGGTCGCCCTTCCCGGGGTCGCCCCGTCCCCAAGGGCTTCCCCATCCCAAGGGCTGCGCTGC
>NZ_JBSFJL010000011.1:215914-231836 GCF_053598035.1 Streptomyces sp. NPDC001204
GCCTCCGGGTCGCCCTCCCGAGGTCGCCCTTCCCGGGGTCGCCCCGTCCCCAAGGGCTTCCCCATCCCAAGGGCTGCGCTGCCTCCGGGTCGCCCTCCCGAGGTCGCCCTTCCCGGGGTCGCCCCGTCCCCAAGGGCTTCCCCATCCCAAGGGCTGCGCTGCCTCCGGGTCGCCCCGTCCCCAAGGGTTTCCCTGTCCTCAAGGGCCGCCCTGCCTCCGGGCTGCCCTGCCTCCGGGCTGCCCTGCCTCCGGGCTGCCCTGCCTCCGGGCTGCCCTGCCTCCGGGCTGCCCTGCCTCCGGGCCGCCCTCCCTGGGCCGCCCTCCCTGGGCCGCCCTCCCTGGGCCGCCCTCCCTGGGCCGCCCTCCCTGGGCCGCCCTCCCTGGGCCGCCCTCCCAGGGCCGCCCTCCCAGGGCCGCCCTCCCAGGGCCGCCCTCCCAGGGCCGCCCTCCCAGGCGGCCGCCCCCGTCCCCAAGGGCCGCCCTGCCCAAACAACCACAACCGCCCGAGGGCGCCGGGGCAATCCCCTGCGACGCCGCCCCGTTCCCGAGCCCGCTGCCCCGCCCCCGGTGTGTCAGGGGTGCGGCATATCCTGGGGCCGAGTGGCCATCGGCTGACTAGGGGGTCCGAAGGTGCCGTCGATGCTCGATGCGGTCGTGGTGGGTGCGGGGCCGAACGGACTGACCGCTGCCGTGGAGCTCGCCCGCCGCGGCTTCGACGTGGCGGTGTTCGAGGCGCGGGACACCGTGGGCGGCGGTGCCCGCACCGAGGAGCTCACCCTGCCCGGCTTCCGGCACGACCCCTGCTCCGCCGCACACCCCCTCGGCGTCAACTCGCCCGCGTTCCGCGCCCTGCCCCTGGAGCGCTACGGCCTGGAGTGGCTGCACGCCGAGCTGCCCATGGCGCACCCCTTCCCGGACGGCACCGCGGCCGTGCTGGCCCGTTCCGTCGCCGAGACGGCCGCCTCCTTCGGACCGCGCGACGCGGGCACGTACCGCAGACTGGTCCAGCCGTTCCTGCCCAGGTGGGACACCCTCGCCCGCGACTTCATGTCGCTGCCCCTGACCGCGCTCCCGCGCGACCCGGTCACCCTGGCCCGCTTCGGCCTGGTCGGCCTGCCCCCGTCCACGTGGCTGATGCGCCGCTTCCGGGACGAGCGGGCCAGGACCCTCTTCGCCGGTCTCGTCGCCCACGTCATGGCCCCCCTCGGTGGCTTCGCCACCGGCGCCGTCGGCCTGATCTTCGCACTCGCCGCGCACGCCCGCGGCTGGCCGGTGGCCCGCGGCGGCTCCCAGGCGATCTCCGACGCCCTCGCCGCGTACCTCAAGGACCTCGGCGGCGCCCTGCACACCGACTACGAGGTCAAACGCCTCGACGACCTGCCACCCGCGCGGGCGTACGTCTTCGACACCTCGCCCACCGCGCTGGCCCGCATCGCCGGCCTCGGCCGCTACTACGACGGCTACCGCTACGGCCCCGGCGTCTTCAAGATCGACTACGCCCTGGACGGCCCGGTGCCGTGGACCGCGCGGGAGCCCCGAGGCGCCGGCACCGTGCAGATCGGCGCGGACAGCGCCGAGATCGGCACCGCGCTGCGCGCCGCGTCCCGCGAGGGCCGCGCCCCCGACCGGCCCTTCCTCATCACGGTCCAGCCCAGCGTCGCCGACCCCACCCGCGCCCCCGCGGGCAAGCAGGTCTTCTGGGCGTACGGCCATGTCCCCAACGGCTGGACCGGCGACCTCACCGACGCCGTGGAACGCCAGCTGGAACGCTTCGCCCCGGGCTTCCGCGACCGCGTACTCGCCCGCGCCACCGCCGGCCCGCCCGAGGTCGCCGCCCGCAACGCCAACTACGTCGGCGGCGACATCGCCACCGGCTCGGTCTCCGGGCTCCAGATCCTGCTGCGCCCGAAACCGTCGCTGTTCCCGTACAGCACCCCGCACCCGGCCGTCTACATCTGCTCGTCGGCCACCCCGCCCGGCCCCGGAGTGCACGGCATGTCGGGGCACAACGCCGCGAAGGCCGTCTGGAGGAGGCTGCGGCAGACATGACCACCGTCATCACGCTCGTCCAGGGCGACATCACCAGGCAGCGCGCCGACGCGATCGTCAACGCCGCCAACTCCTCCCTCCTCGGGGGTGGTGGCGTCGACGGCGCCATCCACCGCCGCGGCGGCCCCGCGATCCTCCAGGAGTGCCGCGCCCTGCGCGCCTCCCGCTACGGCAAAGGCCTGCCCACGGGCCAGGCCGTCGCCACCACGGCCGGCGAACTGGACGCCCTCTGGGTGATCCATACCGTCGGCCCCGTCCACAGCCGCACCGAGGACCGCTCGCACCTGCTGGCCTCCTGCTACCGCGCGTCCCTCGGCGTCGCCGACGAGCTGGGCGCCCGCACCGTGGCGTTCCCGGCGATCTCCACCGGCGTCTACCGCTGGCCGATGGACGACGCGGCCCGGATCGCGGTGGAGACCGTGAGGGAGACCGGCACCTCGGTCGAAGAGGTCCGCTTCGTCCTCTTCGACGACCGGGCCTACGAGGCGTTCGCCGCACGCGTCGGCTGACCCGACTACCCCCCGGCACGAGGCGGAACTCCGGCAAATCGCCATCTATCATGGCTGATTATGGCGGGTAGGAGCCGAGGCACAGCCGCTCACGCCGGCGTCGGTCGTCATCGGGCAGTGACGTCGGGGCAGTGACGTCGCGATGATCTGGGAGATGCTGGGCCTGGGTTTCGTACTCAGCCTTGACAATTTCCGGGTGTCGATAGCGCTCGGCACCGTCCCCTTCGGTCTGAAGCGCGCGATGCAGGTCGCGCTGACCTTCGGGCTGTGGGACGCGGTCACGCCGCTGGTCGGGCTGCTCATCGGCCGCGAAATCGGGGAGGCCGTCGGGGGCGTCGCCGATGTGGTGGGCGCGATCGCGCTCGGCGGGTACGGCCTCTACCTCGTCATCTCGTCCCTCCGGAACCCCGAGCCGGACGAGCTGGACCACCCGTGGGCGCTGTTCGGCATCCCGTTGACGCTGAGCCTGGACAACCTCGTCGCCGGTGCGAGCCTGGGCATCCTCGGGCTCTCGCCGTGGTTCTCGGCCCCCGTCTTCGGCCTCGTCACGGCGGTGATGTCGCTGATCGGGATCCGGCTCGGGCGGGCCGCGGCGCGCCTCATCCGGATCCGCGCGGACCTGGTGAGCGGGGTCAGCCTGATCATCGCGGCGGCGGTGCTGCCGTTGGCGTTCGGCGGCTAGCTAGTGCCCCGACGGGCAACGTTCGCCCCGTCGCGACGCCCGGCACGCTCCCCCGAGTTCTTCGAGCAGGGGGACCCCCAGAGCACGCACCGGACGCCGCTCCTCGAAGGGCAGACGTTGCCTGCCGCGGGACCGGTTCTGCGACCGCTCACTCGGCCCCGGAGGCGGCCCGGCCCACTCGACCCGGCCGGCGGCCCCGGTGCGAGCGGGGGATCAGCCGAAGGGCCTCGGCGCGCGAGCCGGCGTTGGCGGCCTCGACCGCCCGGGCGACCAGATCGTGGTCGGGCGACAGATGGCAGACCGGGTCGGTGCGGGCGGCGTCGCCGGTGAGCAGGAACGCCTGGCAGCGGCACCCGCCGAAGTCCACCTCCCGCCGGGGACAGCTCCGGCACGGTTCCGGCATCCAGTCGGTACCCCGGAACGCGGTCATCACCGGGGCGTCGGTCCAGATCCGCGCCAGCGAGTCCTCCCGCACGCTGGCCCGCGGCAACGGCAGGGACTGGGCGGCAGGGCAGGGCAGGACGTCACCGTTCGGCGTCACGGTCAGCTGCCGGGAGGCCCAGCCGCTCATGCAGGGCTTCGGGTAGCGGCTGTAGTAGTCGGGGAGGACGTAGATGACGTCCATCCGGTCCCGCAACCGCTCGCGGGCGGCCCGTACGACGACCTCGGCCGCCTGGAGCTGGGCGCGGCTCGGCAGCAGCGCGTCACGGTTCCGCCAGGCCCAGCCGTAGTACTGGGTGTTGGCCAGCTCCACCCGGTCGGCGCACACCTTCTCGGCCAGCCCGAGGATGTCGCCGACGCGGTCGATGTTGTACCGGTGCAGCACCACGTTCACGGTGAGCGGCCAGCCCAGCTCCTTGACCAAGCCCATCGCCTCGACCTTGCGCTCGAAGGACGGGATCCCGGCGATCCGGTCGGACACGGCCGGCTCGTCGGCCTGGATGCTGACCTGCACGTGGTCCAGGCCGGCGGCCCGCAGCCGCTCGGCTTTCGGACGCGAGAACCCGACGGCGCTGGTGATGAGGTTGGTGTAGAGGCCCAGGTCGTGGGCGTCCGCCACGATCTCCACCAGGTCGCGCCGCAGCAGCGGTTCCCCGCCGGACAGGTGGCACTGGAGCACGCCCAGGTCGCCGGCCTCGGCCAGCACCCGCCGCCACTCGTCGGTGGTCAGCTCGTCCCGGTGGTCGCCCAGGTTCAGCGGGTTGGAGCAGTACGGGCAGGCCAGCGGGCAGCGGTAGGTGAGCTCGGCGAGCAACCCGAACGGGCTATCCATCGGCGAGCTCCACCCAGCGCCGGTCGACGAGCCGGGCCAGGAACCGCCGCACCTCGCCGTCGGGGACGGACTCGTAGCGGGTGCCCAGCTCGGCCATGATCTCGGCCACGGTGTGCAGCCCGTCGCACAGCTTGAGGATCTCCGCGCCGCTGCCGTTCAGCACCACCACCGTCTCGGGGTGCAGCAGGACCGGACGCTGCCTGGTCCGCGAGTAGGCCAGCCGGACATGGCGTGCCAGGCGGGGCCGGTCCGTGCCGGTCACCTCGACGAAGGGGCGGGTCCCGGATGCGGTCCGGGTCGTTCCGGTGGGGGTCGGGTCCATGGTGGTCACTCCGGATAGGCCTGGTCGACGGCGTCCATCAGGCTCCACAGGACGTCGCACTTGAACGACAGCGCGTCGACGGCGCGTGCCTGGGACTCGGCGGAGAGGCAGTGCGCCGTGACCACTTCGAGGGCGTGCTCGCAGTCGCGGGGCGCCTGCTCCAGCCGGGTACGGAAGTAGGCCAGGCCCTCGGGGTCGATCCACGGGTACCACCGCTCGAACGCGGCCAGCCGCGCCGCCATCAGATCGGGCGCGAACAGCTCGGTGAGCGAGGACGCCACCGCCTCCACCCACGGGCGGGTCCGGGCGAAGTTCACGTAGGCGTCGACGGCGAACCGCACCCCGGGCACCAGGTGCCGGTGGTCCCTGACCTCCTCGCGGGTCAGCCCCGCGGCCTCGCCGAGGCGCAGCCACGCCTCGATGCCGCCCTCGCCGGCGGCGGTGCCGTCGTGGTCGGTGATCCGCCGGATCCAGCGGCGCCGGACCTCCAGGTCGGGGCAGTTGGAGAGGATCGCGGCGTCCTTGCGGGGGATGTTCTCCTGGTAGTAGAAGCGGTTGGCCACCCAGCCCCGGACCTGCCGGCGGCTCAGCCGGCCGGCGTTCATCCGGACGTGGAACGGGTGCTGGTCGTGGTATCGGCGCGAGTGGGCCCGCAACGCCTCGACGAAGCCGTCGGCGCCGGTTCTCGTGGTCGTTGTCGTCACGGCTCTACACCTGGACCTCTAGGCCGTCCGTGGCCACTTCCATGCCGCTCGTCTCCACGATACGACGCTCGGGAGTGTCCTCCAGAAGGATCGGGTTGGTGTTGTTCATGTGCACGAAGACCGTCCGCCGCACGCCCAGCGACGGGAGCTGCGCCAGGCTGCCGTCCGGGCCGTCGATGGGCAGATGGCCCATCTCCCTGGACGTCCTGCCGGCCAGACCGAGGCGTACGAGTTCGTCGTCGCGCCAGCAGGTCCCGTCGATCAGCAGGCATGCGCAGCCCTCGATCTCCCCGCGCACCGCCGGCGCCAGCGACTGCACCCCCGGCAGGTACACCAGCGTCCCGCCGGTGCGCTCGTCGGTCAGCCGATAGCCCACTACGCGGCCGTGGTCCTGGCCGGTTCCGAACCGGTCGCGTTTGCCGGTGGGCACGTCGAACGCCCGGCAGGACAGCCCGTCCGCCAGGGCCAGGTCCAGGCCGGCGCCGGGGGTCACCGCCCGCCACTCGACCGGGCAGTAGCGTTCGAGGGTGCGCAGGATTCCCGAGCCGACGCAGAGGGTCTCGCGCACCGCCGGCGTGGCGTACAGCCGCAGGGCGTGGGCCTCGCGCAACAGCAGCAGGCCCAGCGTGTGGTCCAGCTCGGCGTCGGTGAGCAGCACCGCCTCCAGCGGCGTCGTCCGGTCGTCGTGCGGGTGCAGTGCGGGGGAGGCCTCGATCTGGGCGCGGACGTCCGGCGAGGCGTTGATGAGGAACCACCGGTTGCCGTCGGCGCTGACCGCGACCGACGACTGGGTGCGCGCGAGGCCCCGGGAGCGGACCGCGGCGCACACCGGGCAGCCGCAGTTCCACTGCGGGGAGCCGCCCCCCGCCGCCGAGCCCAGCACGCGCAGCAACACGCCGGCACTCCGTTCGTCGAAGAGGTCCGGGTCCGTCGCCCGGCCCGGTGCTCCGTGGCCGTACTGGACCCTTGGAGGGCGCCGGACCGGGTCCGGCGCCGTCCCACGTCCGCCAGTCCGCCAGTCCGCTAGTCCTCCATCCGGGCGACGTACATGGTCACCTCGGCCGCGACCGCGATCTCCTCGAACTCGGGCGTCTCCCACACTTCGAGCGCTTCCAGCACTTGAGACTCCATGGATTCACCTCCTCTCCGCCCGGATCCTCTCCGCCCGAACGGGGCAGGTTCCGGTCACGCGCTACGGCGATTCCGGGAGGGCGAAGACCATCAGGGCGCTTCCGTGCCCCGCGCCGAGCATGCCGGGGAGGAATCCCTCGGCCCATCCGCCCCAGCCGACGGGCACGGCGATGTACTGCCTGCCGTCGACCATGTAGGTGGTCGGGCTGCTGTGGTGGCCGCTTCCGCACTGGAACTGCCACAGCAGTTCCCCGGTACGGGCGTCGAGCGCGTTGAACTCCCCGGAGGCCTCACCGGCGAACACCAGGTCGCCGCCGGTGGCCAGCACCGAGGCGCACATCGGGAGTTCGTTGCGCCAGCGCCACTTCTCCTCGCCGCTCGCGTCGAACGCGCTGATGGACCCGGCCATGTCCTCGATGTCCACCTGAACGCCCGCGCCCCAGTACGGAATGCTCTCCTTGAACTCCCGGCGCCGCCGGGTGGCCGTGGCCCCGGTGTCCTGGACCGGGACGTAGAAGAGCCCGGTCTTCGGGCTGTAGGCCGCGTGCGTCCATTCCTTGGCACCGGCCGGACCCGGGTAGAAGTGGACCGGCACTCCCTCCTTGTCCGGGTACGCCTTCGCCGTCACCTGGCCGTCCCTCGTGATCGCTCCCCAGGTGATGCGGTCCACGAACGGAGTGATCCCGACCCTCTCGCCGTTCGTGCGGTCGAGGACGAAGAAGTAGCCGTTCTTGTCGAAGTGCCCGAGCAGTTTGCGTCCGTCCCGCTCGAACAGGATGCACTCGGCGATGCTGTCGTAGTCCCACACGTCGTGCGGGGTGCACTGGTAGTGCCAGCGGATCTGACCGCTGTCCACGTCGACGGCGATGATGCAGTCGGTGAAGAGGTTGTCGCCCTCGCGGACGGCTCCGTCGAAGTCGGGCGCCGGGTTGCCGGTGCCGACGTACAGCAGGTTCGTCTCCGGGTCGAAGGTGCCGGTGACCCAGCAGTTCGCCCCGCCCCGGGCCCAGGCCTCGCCGTCGGCGGGCCAGGTCTCCGAGCCGGGCTCCCCGGGCTTCGGCACCGTGTAGCAGCGCCACTGGTGCTCGCCGGTCTCGAGGTCGAACGCGTCGAGGTGGCCCCGTACGCCGAACTCGCCGCCGGAACTGCCGACGATGAGCAGGTTCTTCACGACCAGCGGGGCGAGGGTGGCGCTCTCCCCGGCGCGGACGTCTCCGTAGGTCCTGTCCCAGACCCGCTTGCCGGTGGTGGCGTCGAGCGCGAGCACACGGGCGTTCGCGGTGACGAAGAAGACCTTCCCCTGCGCCACGGCGACCCCGCGGTTGACGTTCCCGCAGCACAGGGAAACGTCGAAGGGGACCGCGTGCTTGTACCGCCAGATCTCCACACCGGTCTTCGCGTCGAGGGCCCAGACCCAGCCGTCCCAGCCGGAGAGGAACATGACCCCGTCGACGACGATCGGTGCTGCCTCGAAGGAGTAGGTCGACGCGCCCGCGATCAGTCCGGTCGTGCCGGCCTGGAAGACCCACGCGGGGACCATGCGCTTGACGGTCTCCGTGTTGATCTGGTCCAGCGGGCTGTACCGCTGCCCGTCGTAGGCGCCGTAGTAGGTGAGCCAGTTCTGGGGCTCCTCGCGGGCGTTGAGCAGGCGTTCGTAGTCGACCCCGGCCACCACGGGCGGCGCGACGTCCCCGCCCGCGATCTTGCCGCTCAGGCTTCCCTGGTCGACGGCCCAGCCCGCGTCCACGTACTCGACGGCCATGTGCTCCACCTCCTTATTCCTACGGCCGCGGCTGTTCGGGACGGTCGAGGCGGGCCTCCGGCGGAGCGTCACCCATGACGACGATGGCCCCGGTCAGACCCCGGCCCTCGTCATTGCCGGTGGGGGAGCCGAACCAGTAGTAGCCCGGTCCGTCGAGGTTGAGGGCCGCCCGTCCTCGCGAATGGTTCACCAGCCAGATGAACTTCCGGTCGCCGTTGCTGGGCAGGAGCGCACAGTGCGTGTTCCCGTCGTCATTGACGAGTTCGAGCTCGATATCGCCTCCATGGGGCATGACCAGAATGGAGGGATCCCAGGCCAGCTCGTCCGGGTGGATGCGAATGGTGGCCTCCATGCGGCCGTCCGGCCTCACGGTGGCCTGCCCAATGGTTCCGGTTCCCAGCACTTGCCCCAGCGCTGCCTTGTTCTGTCCGGCCAACCCGATCTCGTCGAGGAGGCTGGATCGTTCCTGCGCGGTCGTCATCGGGGCTTCACTCTCCTCACCCGAATCCGAAGGGACCTTGAATTCGCGAATCCATATATTCGCGCCGAAAAGGGTAAAGAATTGTTCATCAAAGAGCACGCTACGCCGGAGGAATCACACCGGGCGGCGCATGCCGTTCGTCCGCGACCAGCCACCGTTCGTACCCGAAGTGCCGCCGCCGGGAGGGGCGGAGGAATCAGGCGAGGTCGTACCGATCGAGGTTCATGACCTTGTCCCACGCGGCGACGAAGTCCCGCACGAACCTCTCCCGCGCGTCGTCGCTCGCGTAGACCTCGGCGAGGGCGCGCAGTTCGGAGTCCGAGCCGAAGACGAGGTCGAAGCGGCTGCCGGTCCACTTGACCTCGCCGGTGGCGCGGTCGCGGCCCTCGAAGGTTTCCCCGGTCGCGGACGTCGGGCTCCATTCCGTGCCCATGTCGAGCAGATTCACGAAGAAGTCGTTGGTCAGCGACCCGGGCGCCGAGGTGAAGACACCCAGCGGCGACTGCCGATGGTTGGCGCCCAGCACCCGCAGGCCACCCACCAGGACGGTCATCTCGGGCGCGCTCAGGTCCAGCAGGTTCGCACGGTCGACCAGCGAGTGCTCCGACGGCAGCCGGCCGTCCTTGCCGCGGTAGTTGCGGAACCCGTCCGCGGCCGGCTCCAGCGGGGCGAAGGACACCACGTCGGTCCACTCCTGGGCGGCGTCCGTGCGCCCCGGTGCGAAGGGGACCTGGACGTCGTGCCCGGCGGTCCGGGCGGCCAGCTCGACGGCGGCGGCTCCGCCGAGCACGATGAGGTCGGCCAGCGAGATCCTCTTGTCCCCTGTCTGGGCGCTGTTGAAGGATTCCTGGATCTCCTCCAGGGTGCGCAGCACCCGTGCCAGCGTGCCGGGGTCGTTCACCTCCCAGTTCCGCTGCGGCTCCAGACGGATGCGCGCGCCGTTCGCCCCGCCCCGCTTGTCGCTGACGCGGAACGTCGAGGCCGACGCCCACGCCGTCGAGACGAGCTGGGAGACCGACAGCCCGGAGGCGAGGATCCGGCTCTTGAGCACGGCGATGTCCGCCGCCCCGACCAGCTCGTGGTCCACGGCGGGGACCGGGTCCTGCCAGCGCAGCGTCTCCCGGGGGGCCAGCGGCCCGAGGTAGCGCCGGACCGGGCCCATGTCGAGGTGCGTCAGCTTGAACCAGGAGCGTGCGAACGCGTCCGCGAGCTGGTCCGGGTGCTCCAGGAAGCGCCGCGCGATCGGCTCGTAGACCGGATCCGACCGCAGCGCGAGGTCCGTCGTCAGGATCGTCGGGGCGTGGGTCGCCGTCGGGTCGTGGGCGTCCGGCACGGTGCCGGCCCCGCCGCCGTCCTTCGGGATCCACTGCCACAGACCGCCGGGACTCAGCTCCAGCTCCCACTCGTAGCCGAACAGGGTCTCGAGGAAGCCGTTGTCCCACCTCGTCGGGGTGGGCGTCCACGTGCCTTCCAGCCCGCTGGAGACGGCGTCCGCTCCCTTTCCGGTGCCGTACCCGCTCTTCCAGCCCAGGCCCTGCTGTTCGAGCGGGGCGCGCTCGGGTTCGGGGCCGAGGCAAGTGTCCGGGTCGGCCACGCCGTGGGTCTTGCCGAACGTGTGGCCGCCCGCGATCAGCGCGACGGTCTCCTCGTCGTTCATCCCCATGCGCCGGAACGTCTCGCGGATGTCCCGGGCGGCGGTGAGTGGGTCCGGGACGGTGTTCGGACCCTCCGGGTTGACGTAGATGAGGCCCATCTGGTCGGCGGCCAGCGGGCTCTCCAGCTTCCGCACGCCCCCGTGGCGTTCGTCGCCGAGCCAGGCGCGCTCGGGACCCCAGTAGACGTCCTCGTCGGGCTCCCAGACCTCCGCACGGCCACCGGCGAAGCCGAAGGTCGTGAAGCCCATCGTCTCCAGGGCGCGGTTGCCCGCGAAGACCATCAGGTCCGGCCAGGAGATCCTGCGGCCGTACTTCTTCTTCACCGGCCACAGCAGCCGGCGCGCCTTGTCGAGGTTGCGGTTGTCCGGCCAGCTGTTCAGCGGCGCGAAACGCTGCATGCCGGCGCCCGCGCCACCACGGCCGTCGTCGACGCGGTACGTCCCGGCGCAATGCCACACCATCCGGATCACGAGCGGCCCGTAGTGTCCGAAGTCGGCCGGCCACCACTCCCGCGACGTCGTCAGCACCTCGTCGACGTCCCGCGCCACGGCGTCGAGGTCGAGCGTCCGGAACTCCGCGGCGTAGTCGAAGCCCTCGCCCATGGGGTCGGCCATGGCGGGGTGCTTCCGGAGGACCGCCAGGTCGAGCCGGTCCGGCCACCAGTCGCGGTTGCTCGCGCCCCCGGGGTTCATCGCGCCGGCCACGGCGTCCCGACTGTCCGTCACGGGACCCTCCTTCCGGGAACAGCGTTGTGCCGGGGGACTCAGAGGTCCAGCGCGCGACGCACGGCCGGCGCGTTCCGCCGGGAGACCGGCACCATCTCGCTGGTCCGGCCGTCCATGACCAGGGACAGCTCGCCCTTGAGCCCGCGCTCGATCTCCCGGATGCGGCCGAGATTCACCACATACCGGCGGTGCACCCGCAGGAATCCGGCATCCGCCAGCTCACTGTCGAGCTTGTCCAGGCTCACGGAGGCGGCCCGCAGCCGCCCCTGATCGGTGGACAGCCACACGTCGTTGCCCCGCGACTCGGCGAAGGAGACTTCCGGCAGCCGCAGCAGCACCAGCCGGTTGTCGCGCACCGCGACCAGCCGGCGCGGCGGCACCCGGGGATGCGCGGGTCCCTCCACCTGCGGCACCTGCGCCCCATCGGAGGCACCGAACGAGACCAGGTGCCCGATCAGGCGCCCCGACGAGAAGACGGGCCGGATGCCGATCGACGTCGGCTCGTCGGCGAGATGGGCGAAGATCTGCGTCGAGCCGACCCAGTCGGGATTGTGGGCCGCCTGCCCCGTGGCGTACCGGGCGGCCGCGATCAGCTCCGGCAGCCCGGGCTTCCAGCGCAATGTGGGGTCGACCGCCGGGGTGCAGGCGGGGACGCCCAGGAGCACGCTCGCCATGTCGTCGGCGATCACCACCTTGCCCGCCGTGTCCACCGCGGCGAGCGCCGCACCGGAGCGCCCCCTGGCCTGCGTGCAGGCCGCGACCAGCTCGGCGCCGCTGTCCCGGGCGCGCCTCTTCAACGGGTACTGGGTCATGGTGACCGCGTTCGCCAGCCAGCCGCTTGCGGACGCGGGCAGCGGGCTGCGCCAGCAGCAGATGCTCATGACCGCGATCGGGTCCTTGGTCACCACGTCACGCACCGCGACGCCCGCGCAGACCCAGTCGTGGAACGCCTGGCACCAGTGCTCCGCGCCCCTGATCGGCACCGGTCCGTGCGCCTCCAGCGCCGTGCCCATGCCGTTCGTGCCGACCGCGCACTCGGACCAGCAGAACCAGGGCGCCAGATTGGCCTCGCCGGCCCGGGCGAGCGTGGTCTGGTCACCCCACTCGGCCAGGACCCTGCCGGTGGCGTCGGTGACGGTGACGACGCCACCGAGGCTGCCCACCTCGTGGGCGACGGAGGCGGCACGGAAACCCAGCTCGGCGAACACGACGTCGTGCTCGGGCGTGTGGTCGGGCTCCGCGACGGCCACCGGGGCCCGCGTGAGGTGGGGATCCACCCGGTACTGCTCCCGGCAGCGGTGCCAGGAGATCGCCACCAGGGGCCGGACGTCCGGGACGTGGTCCTCGCCCTGCACGAACCGCTCCCACGCCGCGAGCACGGTGCCGCTGCCCAGGTTCGCCGAGACGGGCTCGAGCCGATGTACATCCCTCATGGTTCAGAACCGTCCTTGGTCCCTCTCCACCCCCAGACCTGCATCCCCCACCCTAGTTCCCCGACAGGCAACGTTCGCCCCGTCGCGACGCCCGGCACGCTCCCCCGAGTTCTTCGAGCAGGGGACCCCCAGAGCAGGCACCGGACGCCGCTCCGTGACGGACAAACGCTGCCTGCCGCGGCACTAGGTTCCGTCGTCGGGCCGTGCACGTCCCTCTTCGGGCCGGTCCGAGGACCGGCGGCCGTCGTAGACGAGCAGTCCGTCCTCGCGCAGACGTACTCCGTCGCCGAGCCGATGGGGGACGAGCCGCCCGTCGTGCATCAGGTGCACGACGGGCCGTCCGCGGGCGAGCACGACGAAGTCGGCGATGACACGGCGGTGGCAACGCCACCAGACCGCCTCCGCGCACATGACGGCCGTCCGCCGCCGCGCGGCCTCGTCGAGGAGCTGGGCGATCGCGTCGAGGAACTCGCCCGTGCGCGTGTGCGCGGCGTAACCGCGGAAGGCCTCGTTGCGCCAGACGGTGTCCGGCGAGTCCGGAGGCACTTTGCGGAATCCGCCCAGTCGCGGTTCCCAGCGGTAGGCGGTCCCGCACTCGGGCAGCCACCGCAGCAGCCTCTCCCGGCCCACGTCCGGGTTGTGACGGCTTCCGGGCGCGGTCCTGACGTCCACCACGGCGGCGATCCCCGCCTCGCGGATCAGCTCCGTGAGGCGTTCGCGGTCCGCCGTACCGTGCCCGAAGGTGACGAGCGGCTGCTGCTCCATTCCTCCAGGATCGTCTTCATGCCTCCGGAGCGCCGGAGGACCTCGTCCCTCCCAGGGTGATCGCCGCGATCGGTCGCTACGGGTCGCTGCGGGGCGCTGCGATCGCCACGGAGCGATCGCCACAGGTCGATACGCTCGCCACGGACCCAGGACACGATCACCACGGATGCAGGAAGCGATCGCCACGGACCCAGGACACACGAGGACGATGTCGGATTCCCGCCAGCCCCGGCGTGCCCGGTGCCGGATGCTGGACGCATGCAGAAAGGGATGCACACCCACCGGGAGCGCTGTGTGCGCGCCGTTCAGTCCAAGGACGCGCGGTTCGACGGCTGGTTCTTCACCGCCGTCCTGACCACCCGCATCTACTGCCGGCCCAGCTGCCCGGTGGTGCCGCCCAAGCCGGAGAACATGACCTTCTACCCGAGCGCGGCCGCCTGCCAGCAGGCCGGCTTTCGGGCCTGCAAGCGCTGCCGCCCCGACACCAGCCCCGGCTCACCGGAGTGGAACCAGCGCGCCGACGCCGTGGCCCGCGCGATGCGGCTGATCGCCGACGGGGTCGTCGACCGCGAGGGCGTGCCCGGACTCGCCGCCCGCCTCGGCTACAGCACCCGCCAGATCGAACGCCAGCTCCGCGCCGAACTCGGCGCCGGACCGCTCGCGCTCGCCCGCGCCCAGCGCGCCCAGACCGCCCGGCTGCTGATCGAGACCACCGCCCTGCCCATGGCGGAGATCGCCTTCGCCGCCGGCTTCTCCTCGATCCGCACCTTCAACGACACCGTGCGCGAGGTGTTCGCCCTGTCGCCCAGCGGACTGCGCACCCGCGCCCCCGGGCGGCCCACCGGGACCGGCACGCGCCCCGGCGCCCCGGGAACCCCCGGCGCCCTCTCCCTGCGCCTGCCGTTCCGCGCCCCGCTCAACCCGGACAACCTCTTCGGCCACCTCGCGGCCACCGCCGTACCCGGCGTCGAGGAGTGGCGCGACGGCGCCTACCGCAGGACCCTGCGCCTGCCCTACGGCCACGGGATCGCCACGCTGACCCCGAAGCCGGACCACATCGCCTGCCGCCTCACCCTCGGCGACCTGCGGGACCTTCCGGTCGCCATCAGCCGCTGCCGGCGCATGCTCGACCTGGACGCCGACCCGGTCGCCATCGACGACCAACTGCGCACCGACCCGTTCCTCACGCCCCTGGTCGACAAGGCCCCCGGCCGACGAGTGCCGCGCACCGTGGACGAGGGCGAGTTCGCGCTGCGGGCCGTGCTCGGCCAGCAGGTCTCCACGGCCGCCGCCCGCACCCACGCGGGCCGCCTGGCCGCCGCGCACGGCGAGCCCGTCGACGACCCCGAAGGCGGCCTCACCCACCTCTTCCCCGCCCCCGAGGCACTGGCCGCCCTCGATCCCGAGTCGCTGGCGATGCCCCGCACCCGTCGTACGACACTGCTCACCCTGGCCGGTCAACTCGCGGACGGAACACTGCACTTGGGTGTGGAAAGCGACTGGGAGGAGACCCGCGCCCGCCTCCTGGCACTCCCCGGATTCGGCCCCTGGACCGCCGATGTCATCGCCATGCGCGCCCTGGGCGACCCTGACGCCTTCCTCCCCACCGACCTCGGCATCCGGCGCGCGGCACGGGAACTCGGCCTGCCGTCCACCCCGGCCGCGCTCACCGCCCGCGCGGCGGCCTGGCGGCCCTGGCGGGCGTACGCCGTGCAGTACCTGTGGGCGACCGACAGCCACCCGATCAACTTCCTTCCCGTCTGAGGACGTTCCGCCATGAAGCAGTACACCGTGATCGACAGCCCGTACGACCTGCTCACCCTCGTCGCCGACGACGGCGTCCTGTGCGGCCTGTACATGACCGACCAGCGCCACCGCCCGCCCGAGGAGTCCTTCGGCGAGCCCGACGACGGCCCCTTCGGCGAGGCCGTCGACCAGCTGGAGGCCTACTTCACGGGCGAACTGAAGGAGTTCACCGTCCCGTTGCGCCTGCACGGCACCCCGTTCCAGCGCACGGTCTGGGACCAGCTGCGGAAGATCCCCTACGGCGAGACCCGCTCCTACGGCGAACTCGCCACCGCCCTCGGCAACCCGGGCGCCTCCCGCGCGGTCGGCCTCGCCAACGGAAAGAACCCCATCGGCATCATCGTCCCCTGCCACCGCGTGATCGGCGCGGGCGGCAGCCTCACCGGCTACGGCGGCGGCCTGCCCAGAAAGCGGCGCCTGCTGGACTTCGAACGGGGAACGGCCCTCTTCTAGCCGCCGTGCGAGCCGTCCCACAGCCCGCGCAGCAGCGCGGGAAGCGCCGTACCGATCGGCTCGCGTACGACCTGGTCGGCGATGTCGTCGTACGGTGTCGGCTCGGCGTTGACGATGATCAGCCGGGCGCCGTGGTCGGCGGCCACTCCTGCGAGTCCGGCGGCGGGCTGGA
>NZ_JBSFJL010000012.1:0-42661 GCF_053598035.1 Streptomyces sp. NPDC001204
GGGACCTTAGACAAGCCTCATCGTTGCAGCTCAGAAGGCACTTTCGCTTTTCCGATCACGATCCGGACGCGACCCCCGATGAAACGCGCAGGCTAGTGCTGTGACCGTGCCGAGGAGGACACGGGCGGCGGTAGCCGACCGTGTCTCATGAACGCTGTTCCGGCAGGGCGGCCGCCATTTCATGGGCCCTGTGGCCGTGCTCGTAGAGCAAGGGGACGAGGTGGAGTTTCGCCGACAGCTCCTCCTCGGTCAGGACGCCCTGGTCTCGGAGGTGTTTCAGGTTTTCGATCAGCACCTCTTCTTCCTCGTCGGGGCGCCAGTCGTCCTCCTCCGGCATGATTCCGAAGTTGGAGGCGGCCGCCGCGAGGAAAGGGGCGGCGGCACGGAAGAGCGTCACCATGGCAATGAGCAACGTGAAACAGAGAACGGTCCAGCCGACCCAGCGATCGAATTCTTGGAAGAGGATGATCACGAAGAGCACGACCGTGCCGAGTGAGCAGCCGGCGATCTTCCAGGCGTCCAGCATCGGGGGGCCGACGCGGCGGTAGGCGATGTAGTTGGCGCTCATCACGAAGTCGTCGACGATGAAGAGGAAGGCCCAGTTCAGGATGGCGATGAGGGTGGAGGTCCGGGACGTGATCACGAGCACCCACAGGCCGACCAGGATGACCATGAAAAGTACACCCTGGGCGGCGGCTCGCTCCAGCGTCCAGATTCCTCTTCTTGCCTCTTGCGTCATGGTGCGGAGGTCTTTTTCGGGATCCGCGCCCATGGAGTATTCGGGCGCCTTCTCGTGAGCGACCCGCCAGAAGATCATGCAGAACGAGAATCCGATGATCAGGGATGTCGCGCGCAGCGCCAAATGTCCGTTCGCGATCTCATCCCTCAAATGGGCTGCCGAGAAGTTGCCCACTTGAAGGAGCGGATTCAGCAGCGCGTATGACATTGCGGAGACAGCGCATGCCAGACCTACGCAGAATGAAAGATGCAATCGGTTCGCCGGCCGAATCGCCCAGTACAGGCCCAGCAATCCAATGGTTGTGCCCGTGAGTACGGCAGGCAGCACACCGAGTTCGTTCGAGTACAACAGTCACCCCCGTGTTCTCGTGATCCGAGAAGCAAAACGTAGCCCAGATCAGGTGCCGGGCGGGCCGGGTGCGGGGGCACCGGCAGGCGTAGCCCTTCTTCAGGGTGATCAGCTCGGATCCCGCATCGCTCAGCGACCGGTGTAAGTGGCGCGGCGCGGCGACTGAAACGTCTCGGGGGCGCGCCCGTGATGAGCGCGCCCCCTGCCTCTTGGGTTCCTGCGGCAGTCGCCGCTAGTGCACGACGATCACAACGAATCCGTCGTCGAAGCGGTGACCGAAGCCGTGACCAAAGCCGTGGTCGAAGCGGAACTCGCCACGGTCAAAACGGTGGTCGAAGCGGTGGTCGAAGCGGTGGTCGAAGCGGAAACCGCCGCGGTCGAAGCTGTGGCCGAAGAAGCCGAACCCGCCGTGGCCGAAGCCGTGGTCGAAGCAGCGCCAGTCGTTGCCGAAGCACTGCATGGTGGTCACATGGGCGGGCGCGGCAGGAGCCGCTGCCGCGGCCGTGCCGGCTGCGCCGATCGCGGCGCCGCCGGCCATCAGAGCGGTGACCGCGGACGCCGCGGCGAGGCACCGCGCGCCTTGTACTCGCATGATGAATGCACTCTTCCTTCTGCCGCGTCGGCCCGTGTGGCCGTGGCCCGCGCGGTCCTGGCGGTGCGAGAGGGACGACCGCCGCCGCGGGAGGCGGCGGCACGGTCTTGGGCGTCGTCCCGTGCGTTCGGGGAGCGCGTCTCGCATCCGGAACCCCGCCGCACGGGAGCCGGCCGACCAGGGAGGTGTCCTCAGGTAGCAGCCGTACTTCGAATACGTGAGCGAGGCGCTTTGGGATTGGCGCTCCGGCGGGAAAACCGCGCCGGCGCCCCGGCACGGAGTACGCCGCGCCGCGGGCGATGCCGGCCGCGGGGTCCGACCCGCCGCAGTGAGGCGCGGACGGCGGGTCAGGATCCGTGGTGCGTCAAGGCGTTCCGGTCCAGGGTGGCGAGGACGGTGTTGACCGCGACCACGACGGCGGAGACGGCGGCCCACCGGTCCCGGCCGACGGCGTACAGGGCGGCCACCGCGGTGCCGAACACCAGCGCCTTCACGGCCAGAACGCCCAGCACCGGCAGCGCCACCCGGGCCTTCGGGGCGGCGAACAGGCCCCACACGACGGCCGCCGCCGCGGGAGCGGCGACGGCGAGGAGAAGACGCGTGGCCATGTGGTCCGCGCTCTGCCACCCCCACCAGGCGAGGGCGGCCAGGGCCAGCACCTCCAGGAGGAACGCCAGCCCTTCATTGACCACGTGCAACGAGCCGGGAAGCGTCACCGGGAGTCGTCCTCCGTCACCTTCGTCACCTTCATCGCCTTCGTCACGTGCATGGCCGCCAGTTCCAGCAGTTCGTCGACCGACCACTGGTCGTAGACGTGCTCACCGTACTTGGCGGCGAGGACCCGGCCGTCGGGTGCGATGAGGAAGTCGGCGGGCAGACCGAGCCGTCCGCCGTGCGGGCTGGTGGACGGCAGGTGCTCCCGCCCGCGCACGACCTCCCGCAGGCCGCTCAGGACCGCCCGGAGGATCGGCCACCAGGCGCGCGGGTGGAGCAGGGCGCGGGGCGAGCGTTCCACGCCGAACTCCGTGTAGAGCCGCCTGGCCGGATCGGCGACGACGGCGAACGGCAGATCGGTGGTGTGGGGCAGCAGCTCGTCGGCGGGCGAGTGGAAGACCACGACCTCGCGGACACCGGCGGCCTCGATCTCCCCGTGCCGCCGCACCACCGAGCGCAGGTGCAGGTTGCAGACCGGGCAGCCGGCGAACCGCCGGAACTGGAGGTGGATCAGCCGGCCGGGATCGGGAACGGCGACCTGGTCGCCGGAGACGGCGGTGAGACGCCGGTCCCGGACGGTGGAACCGGGCCTCACTGGGTTACGGGACATGCGCACGACGGGCTCCCCTCCGTAAGCGTACGGCATACGCTTACCAGCGTAGGCGTATGCCGTACGCTGTCAACCGCCATGCCACGCCCACGTTCACTCACGCAGGACCAGCCGGCCGCGGCCGCCCTCGCCGTCATCGACCGGGACGGGCTCACCGGACTGTCGATGCGCGCCGTCGCCAAGGAACTCGGCATGAGCACGATGGGGCTCTACCGGTACGTGGACGACCGCGAGGAACTGGAACGACTCGTCGTCGAGCTCGTCCTCGCCCGTGTGGACGTCGAGCCGCCGGACCCCGCCATGCCGTGGCGCGAGCGGATCGAGGTCATGGTGCGGCGGCTGCGCGACGCCGTGGCCGACCACCCGGCGATCGTCCCGCTCGCCATCTCCCACCGGCACCACTCCCGCGGAGTGCTGCGCTGGTCGGAGGCCGTGCTCGCCGTCCTCACCGAGGCGGGCGTCGCGGGCGAGCGGCGGGTCGTCGCCCTGCGCGGACTGCTCAGTTACGTCATCGGGGCCATCCAGCTCGAACATCTCGGGGCCCTGTCCGGTCCGGGCACCGTGGCCATCACCGAGCTGCCGCCCGCCGAGTTCCCGCGCATGGCGGAGACCGCCCGGGACGCCCGGAACGTCGGCGCCGACCAGGAGTTCCTGGGAGGACTCGCCCTGCTGCTCGACGGCCTCAACGGCCTCAACGGCCTCGGCACCTGACATCGGCCTGACGGCGCACGGCGCACCGGGCGGCACGCGCCGTCCGCGCCGGTGGCGACCGAGCCGTGCCTGCCCCTGAGCGCGCCATGCC
Source organism: Streptomyces sp. NPDC001204 (assembly GCF_053598035.1). Classification (NCBI taxonomy): domain Bacteria; kingdom Bacillati; phylum Actinomycetota; class Actinomycetes; order Kitasatosporales; family Streptomycetaceae; genus Streptomyces; species Streptomyces sp. NPDC001204. The sequence goes on from NZ_JBSFJL010000012.1 coordinate 3,806, forward strand.
CCGTCCCGGTTGGACCGGTCGGCAGAGGCCGGGTGTGACGGGATAGGGCCTTCATACGCTGAGGCAGTCGGAATGAGCAGCGAGGGCGTCGGATCCGTAGAGCGAACGAGTAGCAACCGCATGGGATGGACACGGGTATGGGCGACCGACACAGCGACGGTGGGGGCGTGGACCGCCGACACGCCGGCACGGGCGACCGCCGGCCGGGCGGCGATGGCGACACCCGCGCCACCGAGCTGGAACCCGTCCTCCGCCGTGCCCTGTGCGCCGAGGCCCTCGACGCGTCGGCCGAGCAGCGGGCCGTGGCCGCCTTCCGGGCCGCCCGGAAGGAAGGCGCCCACCAGCAGGCACGGGCGCGGAGGCGGGACGACTGGCGACCGCGGCGCGTCGCGGGGCGGCGTGCGGTGCGGGCCGCCATCGCGGTGTTCTTCGCCGGCCTGACCTTCAGCGGCGTGGCGATCGCGGGGATCGGCTCACCGAAATCCGGCGGGAAGGCCGAGGACGACGGTCGCGCACGGCGGCATCCGTCGCCCACCGCTCCCGAGGCTCCGTCGCCCGACCGGCCGCCGGCACCCGCGCCCGCCGACGCCGCACCGTCCGGGCCCGCCTCCCCCACGCCCGTTCCCTCCGTGACCCGCGAGCGACCGCCGACGGCCAAGGACATCCAGGCCCACTGCCGCGCGTACGCGTCGGTGAAGGGCAGCGGCAAGGCGCTGGAGTCGACGGCCTGGAAGCGGTTCGTCGAGGCCGCCGGAGGCGAGGACAACGTCGACGCCTACTGCGCCGACCAGCTGGCACAGAGCGAGACCGGCAGCCCGGGCAAGGGGAACGGCTCCGACAACGGGAACGGCTCCGGGAGCGGGAGCGACCCGGGCAAGGAGAACGGACAGCCGAACGGCAACTCGGCCGTCGAGAAGAACGCGAAGAACGAGAAGAACGGACAGACCAGTCCACCGGGCCGCGCTCCCCAGACCGGTGCGGCGAAGAACGGGCAATCCGGCACGTGATCACGTGGATCACGTGGAATACGGCATGCGAGTTGTGACGCACTGAGTGACGCGATGAGTGCCTTACTGCACAAATGTGTCGACTTCGTGTCAGTGCACCGGAACCCGTGACATCCGGCGCTCCCACAGCGCTGAACCTAGTGACCCCGGGCGGGGTCGGGCCGCCTGCTCTCCGGGGGGAGGTACGCGGGCGGCAACAAGCAGGGGCAGACTTGTTCGCACCCCCCGTGGCGGGTCTGCCCCTGCTTCATCACTCGGCCGGTGCTCCCTCACTCGGCCGGCCCGGCGGCCGCATGAGCCCGCCGCCGGAGCGCTCCCCGCGGATCTGCCTGGTCGTGGCGCTGCCGCGCGAGCCGGGACGGATGACGGCGACCGCCAGGACGTCCTTGGCCACGACCGCCCGCCCTCAGGAGGCCGCGATCGGCCCGGCGGCAATACGACGGCGCCTGAAGCAACCCGGTCTCCAACTGCTACCGTCTACCAATCTGTAGACGTTCATCCCTCGGACGGCCCGGCTTCACGAGGGTTCCACTTCTGCGTCCGCGTGTGTTCACACGCGTTCCCCGGAGCGCTCACGCACGTGGACCCATGGCCCGGAGATCCACCTGATGACGACTTCCTCCCCGCCCGCCACGGGGCTCGACGGCGCGGCCATCGACGGCGGCCTCTACACCGACGTCACCAACTTCGCTCGGGACACGCACTGGCTGAACGAGCCCGCCGCGCTCTTCTCCGACCTCGGCATGGGCCTGTTCGCGCTCTTCCTGCTGGTGGCCTGGTGGCGCGCCCGGCGCGAGGGGAACACGGTGATGGCCGCCGTGCTGGCCACGCCGTTCGCCGTGGTCCTGGCATACGTCGTCAACAGCGGGATCAAGAACGTCTTCGAGGAGCCGCGCCCCTGCCGGGCCCTCCCGCACGGCTTCCTCATCGAGGCGTGTCCCCCGGTCGACGACTACGCCTTCCCCAGCAACCACACCACGGTCGCCTTCGCGTTCGCGGTGGCCCTGCTCGTCATCAGCCGGTGGCTGGGGTCCATCGCCCTGCTCACGGCCGTGGCGATGGGAGCCTCGCGCGTCTACGTGGGCGCCCACTACCCCCATGACGTCGGCGTCGGCGCCCTGGTGGGGACCGTCGTCACCTTGATCGTCGTGCTGATGGCGCGCCGGTTCGCCCCGCCGCTGGTGGAGCGGCTGGGCGCCGGGCCCCTGGGTCCGCTGCTCGTCGCCCGGACCGCGAAGCGGGCCCGGCCGACGGCGCGCTCGGGCCGGGCGGCGGCACGGGCCCGGATCTAGTGCTGTGACCGGGGCGGTGCCGTAGCCGAGGGCCGGCAGGTCGCCCCTGCCGGCCGGGTCGTACGGTCCCGCGGTCGCCGTCGCCGAGGCTCGCGCCGGGCCGGCGGGCGAGACCGGGGCCGGGACCGCCGGCGCGGGCCGGACAACGGAGCCGGAGGGCGGCCCGCCGGCCGCACGCACGATGTCGGAGGCGGCGGCCAGGAGCACCACCGCCGGCCGACGCCGGCGCGACCGGGCACCGGTCATGTCCCGCCTTCTCCGCCCCGCTCCCCCGGCTCCGCGGGAGCCGGTCACTCCTCGTAGTAGTTGTTGATCACCACGTCCGGCTCGTCGTCGTCGAACGCCTCGTTCAGCAGGGCCCCGCCGACCAGGCCGGCCGCGCCGGCGCCGATGAGCGCGCCGGTGCCGAAGCGGCGACCGCCCTGCTGCTGGTCGCCCTGGGGGGCCGGGTAGCCCTGCTGCGGGTAGCCCTGCTGCGGGTACCCCTGCTGCGGATACCCCTGTTGCGGATAGCCCTGCTGGGCCTGGGGATATCCGGGGCTCATCGGCTGGGGCGGGGTGTAGAACGGCGGCGCGGTGGTCTGGACGCGCTGCGCGCACTCGGCGCACGCCTGGACCGGCCGGGGCACGCCCCACTGCGGGTACCAGCTGACGCTCGTCGTGCCGGGGCCGTGGCCGGGGTCGAAGAAGCAGGTCATGTCGGGACTCCTCGTGGGCTGCGGTGGTGCGGCGACGATCGGCGGCTGGGGGGACACCAGGGTCGGTGTCGGTGTCACAGGGAGGGCGGGCGGGGGCGCGTGTGTGGGTGCGGGCGGGGCCGACGGGGGCGGGCCGTACGCTCCCGCACCGGGGTCCGGGGCGGACGGGGCCTGGTTCGGGGCCGGGTCCGGATCCGTCGTCTCCCGCAGGACGTCCACGCCGTAGTCGGCGGCGATGCCCGCGAGGCCCGAGGCGTACCCCTGGCCGACCGCCCGGAACTTCCACTCGGCGCCGTGCCGGTACAGCTCGCCGAAGACCAGCGCCGTCTCACCGGCCAGACCGCCGGCCGCCAGGTCGTACCGGGCGAGTTCGGCACCGCCCTCCTGGTCGAGCACGCGGATGTGGGCGCGCTGCACCCGGCCGAAGGTCTGCCCGCGGGCGGCTCCCTCGTAGAGCGAGACCGGGAAGACCACCTTCGTGATCTCGGCGGGCACACGGGTCAGGTCGACGTCGATCCGCTGGTCGTCGCCGCCGACGGGGCTGCCGCCGCCGCTGTGGCGGACCGAACCGTCGGGGCTGCTCAGGTTGTTGAAGAAGACGAAGTGCCGTTCGGACAGCACCTTGCCGGACGCGTCGCACAACAGCGCGCTGGCGTCCAGCTCGTATCCGGCATCCGCCTGCCAGCCCAGCCCGACCGTGACCGCCGTCAGGCCGGGAGCCTGCTTGCTCAGCGAAACGTTGCCGCCCTTGGTCAAGGGCACACTCATCGAACTCCTCCGCAGCTTTTCCGGTCCCCCGTGTTCATGGAGGTCAACGCGCTTGCCCTCCTCGGCAGTTCCGGGGTTGCGCAATAATGAAAATATGCGGCTGGATGCGGACCGGCCAAGCAACCACGGGCCCCATACCTCGCGTCCTGGCCATAGCAGGCATCCGGAACCACGCGATCGGGCAACCAACACTCCTGGAGGACAGACGACGTGAGCATCATCGGCTGGATCATCCTCGGGCTGCTAGCCGGGGCCATCGCCAAGATCCTGCTGCCTGGGCGGGACCCGGGCGGACTGATCGGCACCACTCTCATCGGCATCGCGGGCGCGTTCGTGGGCGGCTGGCTCTCCGCCAGGTTCCTCGACCGGCCCGTGGAGAGCAACTTCTTCGACCTCTACACCTGGGGTGCGGCCATCGGCGGCTCGCTCGTGCTGCTCATCGGCTACCGCCTCCTGTTCGGCAACTCGCGGAACTGATCCGGCGGCGCCGCCCGGAAGGCGCTCACTCCTCCTCGGCCGGCGAGGGGGACCAGTAGGCGTGGGCCCGGCGGCGGTCGCGGCGGATCAGAACGGTCGTACTGGCCGCCACGATCAGCGTGGCGGTGCTGAGCGGGACCAGGAAGGGCGTCATCAAGGCCATCGCCGCGATGACCGCCGTCATCGTCTCCATCGTCGTCACTCCTCCTTTGCGCGCTCGGCCGCGTGCCGGGCCCGGGAGGCGGTGCGGCCGGTCAGGGCGGCCTCGATGGCACCCATCCGGTCGGCCAGCAGGGCAAGAGCGGCGGTCGCGCGCGTGAGGGGATCCCCGGCCGGGCCGCCGAGAGCCTGCGCGCGGACGTGGGCCGACTTCAGCTCGGCCCAGCGATCCGCCTGTTGCGGGGTCAGGGTGCCGCGCAGTTCGGCCAGTTTCAGCAGGTTGGCCTCGGCTCCCGTGGTGAGGGTCTGTGCCTCGGCGGTGAAGTGGTCGTCGAGGACGGCGGACAGTTCGGCGTCGTTCATGACGGGCCGCAGCCGCTGGGCGATCTTGTTCATGGTGCGGTAGGAGCCCTGGAGCCGGAACGGCGGCTCGGTGCGTGTCGCGTCGGACTGGGCGGCGGAGGCGATGTAGGCGGCGTTGACCGCGAGGACCGTCTCACGCGCGCCGAGCAGATGGCGCAGCACGGACACGATCTGCTCGACCTCGGCGGGCGCGTAGGGGTGCTTCAGCCGGTCGGCGCGGGCCGCGGGGTCGTTGCCCGCGAGCCGGAGGAACAGGTCGAGGTCGCTACGGTCGCGGCCGGCCAGCGGGGCCAGCACGGGGTTCGCGGTGAGCGCGTTCTCCAGGAAGCTGAGGGCGAAGACGTCCTTCTTGCCGGTCAGGACGTCGCCGAGGTTCCAGACGTCGGCGCGGTTGGCGAGCATGTCGGGGACGCGGAAGCGCTCACCCGACTCGGTGTAGGGGTTGCCGGTCATGCAGACGGCGAACCGCTTGCCGCGCAGGTCGTAGGTGCGCGCCTCGCCGTTCCGGACGCCCTCGACACGGCGGGTGGCGTCGCACAGCGGGATGAACTTCTGGAGCAGTTCCGGTGAGGTGTGCTGGATGTCGTCCAGGAGGAGCAGGGTGTTGTTGCCCGCCGCCAGCGCGAAGTTGATCTTCTCGATCTCCTGTCGGGCCGTGGCGTTCGGGGCCTCGGCCGGGTCCAGCGAGGTGACTGCGTGGCCGAGCGCCGGGCCGCTGATCTTGACCAGCATCAGGCCGAGGCGGTCGGCGACGTATTCCATCAGCGTGGTCTTGCCGTAGCCGGGCGGCGAGACGAGCAGCAGCAGGCCGCCGGTGTCGGTGCGCTTGGTCTCGCCCGCGGTGCCGAGCTGGCGGGCGAGGCTGTCGCCGATGAGCGGCAGGTAGACCTCGTCGATGAGCCGGTTGCGGACGAACGCCGCCATGGAGCGCGGGCGGTGGTCGTCCAGGCGCAGCCGGGCCCGCTCGGTGTCGACCAGGGCGGTGCGGCGGCGCTGGTAGGCGCGGAAGGCGGGTGCCTCCCGCGCCTCGAAGCGTTCGGTGCGGGCCAGGAACTCGTCGATCCGCAGGGTGAGGTTGCGGCCCTCGATACGCGGGTGGGTGCCGAGCAGGCCCTCGACGGTGGTCACCGGGGAGACCTCGGACTCGTAGCGGGGCAGGTCCGGGCACAGCTCGGCGGCCACCGCCTCGGCCAGGTCGCCGGCGGTGGTCTCGGTACCGGTGGAGGTGACGTACGCCGACAGCCACGCCTCGGCCAGCTGACGGCGCGCGGCGAGGCCGTCGAGCGCGGCCAGGTCCTCGTCGTAGGCGGAACTGCCCACGGTGCGGCGGAACTTGTCGAGCAGGGTGCGGGTGGCGGCGCTGATGACGAACCCGTCGGGCCCGCTCGTCAGCTCCTGGAACAGATACGCCGCGGCGGCGGGCGCCAGGTCGCCCGCGCCCTGGGAGGCCGGTCCGTGGCCGCCCGGGGCGGCCGGCCAGGCCTCGAGGGCCGCCGCGAGTTCCGCGGCGAGTTCGGCGATGGCGGGGGACGGGCCGAAGGCGTCGCGGGCGCGGGCCAGGGAGGCCGCTCGCCGGGTCCAGGCCGTGCGGGCCTCGGCGGTGGTGCCGTGTGCCCAGAACAGCTGGGCGGCGGCCCGTGCGGCGGGTTCGTGGCGCAGGGGCCCGGCCTGCTCGTACAGGGGGAGCAGGGCGGTGAGGATCGCCGTCGCGTCGTGGTCGTGGACGCCGCGCTCGTAGCCCTCGTCGTACGCCTCCTCCGCGGCCCCGCGCACCAGGGCCGGCAGGTCGGCCTCGGCCGGCGCGGCCGCGCCGTGGCGGCGCAGCAGCCGGGCGGCGAGGTGTTCGGCGCGGTAGACCTCGGGCGACTCGGACGGCAGCCGCCGGTCCCAGTACGGGCGTGTGTCCGCGAAGCCCGGGTCGGTGACCGGGGCGCGGTAGTCGGTGCCGGACAGGGCGAAGGCGAGGCCGTCGCCGTGCGGGACCAGGGTGAGGTCGAGCGGCCGGGTGGTGACGGCGAAGCGGTGGGTTCCCAGGCGGAGGGTGCGACCGCCGTCGGCGTACAGGTCGGTGCGGTCGCGCAGCGCGCGGGCCGCCTCCTGGCGGGCGGACTTCAGCCGGCCGTCCAGCTCCTCCGCCCGCACCGGGTCGCCGAGTTCGCGCAGTTCCCCGGTGGTGCGGCGGACCTTGGCGACCAGCGGGTCGGAGGCGAAGAAGGTGCTGACGGCGTCGGCGTCGGCGAGCGTGGCCGCGCGCCGGGCGATCGTCTCCAGCACCCGGCCCGCGGACGCGGCGAGTTGTTCGGCGCGGCGGGCGCGGGCGTCCAGGAGGCCCTGCTTGCGGCCGGAGAACGCCTCGTAGATCTCGGTGCGCTTGTCGGTCAGCTCGCCGAGGAAGTCGTCGAACTCCGCGAAGCGGGACTCCAGGTTCTCCAGCCGCACCAGCATGGACGCGAGTTGCTCGTCGCAGGCCTCGGGATCGTCGGCGGCCGCGAGCGCGCCGGTGACGGCCTGGCCGAGCAGCGCGAACTCGGCCGCGAACTCGGCGCGTCCCTCCTGGTCGCGCAGTTCACGGCGGCGGGCGTCGAGCAGGGCGCGGGCGCGGTTGACACCGCCCAGCACCTCGGCGATGCGTTCCAGGACGGAGGTGCGCACGGTGGCGTCGCCGATGTCGAGGCCGGCGACGACCTCGGTGACCGTGCGCAGCGAGCCGGCGAGGTCGTCGAGCCGGCCCGCGACCGGTGCCGCTTCGGCGACGCTGCCGATCGACTCGGCGCCGGAGGCGAGGCGTTCGACCTCCTCGTGGTGGTCGGCGAAGGCGTCCTCGCGGGCCAGGAAGGCGACCGCCCGCTGCCCGAACGTGGCGAGGTCGGCCTCCGTCCCGGCGGCCAGCTCGTCGATACGGGCGGTGTCGGCGTACCGCATCTCCTTCAGGGTCAGCAAGTGGCCCTGGGCCTGCCTCAGTTCGCTCAGGCCGCCGACCCAGGCGGCGGCGCCGCGCGGTGCCTCGCCGCGCAGCCGGCGCACCACCGCGGCGAGCCGGCCTGCGGCCGCCTCGAGCGCGTCGGCGGCCTGCCGGGTCAGCGTCTGGACGGTGCGGAACTCCTCCAGCACCTGCTCGGCGGTGGCCCGTACGGCGTCCAGCGGGGTGCGCAGGTCGCCCAGTTCCTCCTCGCCCAGCCAGTGGTGGCTGTCGAGGGCGCGGACGCAGGCGGCGGCCAGCGCCTCGTACACCTCGGCGGTCGGCGTGGTCTCGGCGACGGCGCGGCTGATGGACAGGCAGTCGGAGATGCCGCGTACGAGGTCGGCGTTGCCGATCCGCCCGAGGGGTCCGGTGCCCGTGGCGCCGGCGTGGGTGTCGGAGACGTAGGGGGAGCTCCAGAGCTGGAGGGGGTGCACGCGGCCCGGCTCGTCGGGTCCGGCCGAGGGGTCCGTGCGCAGCGCCATCAGCGTGCCGTCGTCGAACAGCGCCCAGCCGTGGCAGGACAGCGGGGTGGCGACCTCCTCGCGGATGGTGTTGTACGACAGCAGCAGGCTGCGGCCCTCGGCGGGCGCGTGGAAGGCGTACAGCACGTCCTCGCCGTAGGGCGAACGCACGTCGCGCTCGAACTCCAGGCCCGTGCTGTCGAGTTCGTAGGTCTTGTGGGCGCCGGTGGCCAGGCAGTAGCCCCCGGGGAACACGATGCCCTGGTCGTCGGGCAGGCGGCGGCAGGCCTGCCCGACGCCGTCGAGGCGGACCACGGCCCTGGTGAGGGTGTGGAAGACGAGGTAGCGGTGGGCCTGCTCCTTGTAGGGGCGGATCCGCAGCAGGATCAGCGGTCCCACGCTCGCGTGCGCGACGTCCGCGTCGGCGAGGGACTGGAGCGGTTCGTCGACCGGCTCGCTGTGGATGCCCTCGCCGGTCTCGGTGTCGTCCTCCGTCTTGACGGTGAGGTGGCCGCCGACGGTGGAGACGAAGATCTCGCCGCGCACGGAGACGTGCGGGTGGCGGCCCAGGACGTGGTCCTCGCGGCCGGTCGCGGTCCACTCGAAGTCGTGGGACGGCGGCGGCACATGGTCGCGTTCGCCGCGCCCGTCCAGGAACTCCGCCCGGCCGTCGGGGGTGATCGTCCAGCGCAGCACCCGGATGTCGCCGGGCTTCTCGCCGGTCCGGAAGACGGCGAGGAGCCGGCCCTCCACGTGGCGCAGGCTCAGCAGCCGGGCCTGCCGGTAGTAGCGGTGCAGGGCCCCGAACTCCCGCACGAAGGCGGGGTCGTCGAGGAGTCCGGGCACCGCGTCCCCGGGCAGCCGGTTCAGTTCCCGGTCGTGCAGCGCGAGGACGTCGCCGACCTCGGGTTCGGGCCGGTTGCCGTTGTATCCGAACAGCAGGCGGTCGCCGACTGCCACGACGTCGCGGGGCACGCTGGGGTGCTCGGTGCGCAGCCGGCCGGTGCCGGTGAGGTCCAGGCGCGTGGCGCCGAACTCCTCGGCCCGTCGGGCGTTGAGTCGTTCGGCACCGCGGGCGAGCTCGGCGGCCTGCGCGGTCAGCCGGTCGCGCAGCACCTCGTACGTTCCGGTGTCCACGGAGTCGTACGAACCCGTCTCCAGGGCGGTGGCCATGGGTGGTGCGTCCCTTCGCGAAGAGGTGCGGGCCCGGGGCCCGGCCTGTCCGGCGGATCAGGCCGGCTCCCGTCGGCGGGGCTTCCCGGCCCCGTGATTCCGGCGTGTCCACGGGACGGGCCCTCAACCGCCGTCTGCCGGCAGTGGGTTGGGGCCCGTCCCCGCGGCTCGTCAGACCCGGGCGGTGCCGTTGAGTGCGGTGAGCGGGGTGTCGGCGAGGCCCAGCTCACCGGCGCGGTCGAGGAGTTGCTGGAGCTGACCGGCGTTCGTGCCGCCCGACTGCATCATCTTCATCAGCAGCGCGGAGACCGTCAGGTTCTTGACGTCGGCCGAGTTGATCTGGCCGAGGATCCGGGCGAGGTCGTCGGTGAAGTTCGACGAGCCGTCCAGCCAGGGCCCCGCCAGGGCCTGCGCGGTCCGGGAGTTCTCCACGAAGCCGTCGACGCCCTTGCCGAACGAGATGGCGCTCATCAGACGGTCGAAGAAGACCGACTCGCCGCCGACGATGTCGATGTCGGCGTGCTCCAGGCCGGTCGCGATGACCGTGGCCTGCGCCTCGGCGACCTGCCGCTGCGCCTCCAGGCCGGCCAGCCGGATCTCCTTCTCCGCCTGGAGCCGCAGCCGGTACTCCTCGTGCTCGCGGGAGGCCTCGTCCAGGGCGGCCATCGCTGCCGCCTTCTCGGTCAGGCCCGCCGCCTCGGCCTTCAGCTTCTCGCCGATCGCGGCGGCCTCGGCGAGCGCCTTGGCCTGGGCGCCCTCGGCCTCCGCGCGCAGCCGGGCCTCGGTGCCCTGGGCCTCGGCGAGCGCCTTGGCCTGCAACGCCTCGGCCTCGGCGCGGCCGGCCTTCTCGATGACCTCGGCCTCTTGCTCGCGGACCTGGACGGCGGCCAGCCCCTCCGCGGCGGCCTCGGCCTGGACGGCCTCCGCCAGGCGCAGCTTGGCGCGGGCGTCGAGGTCGGCGGTCTTCAACCTGGCCTCTGCCAGGGTGAGTTCCTCGGCCGCGCGGTGGGTGGCGGCCTGCTCGGCCGCCTCGGCGGCCTTGATGTCCTTGACCAGCTTCTCCTGCGCCTCCGCCTCGGCGGCGATGATCACGGCCTGGCGCTCGCGCTCCGCCTCCTCCACGGCGCGCAGCTTCTTGATGGACTCCTCCTGCTCGGCGACCGTACGGTCCACCGCGACCCGCTCGCGGACGACCTCGGCGATCTCCCGCTTCTCCGCCTCGACCTCCTTGTCGGCGGCGATCCGGGTGAGCTGGGTCTCCCGCTCCCGGGCGATGACCTCCAGGAGGCGGTCCTTCTCGATGCGCTCGTTCTCGATGGCGATGACCCGCTCGCGGTTCTTCGCGGCGACCGCGACCTCACGGGCCTGGTTCTCGCGCTGGACGCCGAGCTCTTCCTCGGTGTGCAGGAAGGCGCTCTGCGCGCGCAGCCGCTCCTCCTCGACCACGCGGGCGGTCTCGGCCTCCTCGCGGGCGCGGGAGGTCTCGATCTCCCGCTTCTGCTTGATCTCGGCGTCCGCCTGGCGGCGCTCCAGCTCCAGGATGGCCTCGCGCGCGTCGACGTTCTGCCGGGTGATCTCCTTCTGCTCGGTGCGCTGCGCCTCGTTGGTGCGCACGTGCTCCACGGCCGTCAGCTCGGTGATCTTCCGGATGCCCTGGGCGTCGAGGACGTTGCCCGGGTCGAGCTGGGTCAGCGGCGTCTGCTCCAGGTAGTCGATCGCCGCGTCCTCGAGGTGGTAGCCGTTCAGGTCGACACCGATGACCTCGATGATCTGGAACCGCAGTTCCTCACGCTTGGTGTAGAGGTCGGTGAAGTCCATCTGCTTGCCGACGGTCTTCAGCGCCTCGGAGAACTTGGCGTGGAACAGCTCCTGCAACGTGTCCCGGTCGCTGGCGCGGGCGGTGCCGACGGCCTGGGCGACCCTGACGACGTCCTCGACGGTCTTGTTGACGCGCACGAAGAACGTGATGCGGATGTCGGCGCGGATGTTGTCCCGGCAGATGAGCCCCTCGCGGCCGGTGCGCGTGATCTCGATGGCCTTCACCGAGATGTCCATGACCTCGGCCTTGTGCAGCACCGGCAGGACGACCTGGCCGGTGAAGGTCACGTCGACCTTGCGCATCTTGGAGACGATCAGGGCCTTGCCCTGCTCCACCTTCCGGAACAGCCGGGAGAAGGTGAACAGTACGAAGAGTACGAGGAGCAGGCAGGCCGCGACGAGTGCGCCGATGACATCCATGGCATACGTCCTTGACGGTAAGGAACGGTGAGTAAGGGAGAGACCGGGTGGCCGGGTCCGGCCCCTACCGTGTCCCGGCGACTCGGGCGCCGGGACACGGCGGGCGGCGGGTGCGCCGCGGAATCGTCGAGCCCCCTCTTCCCCCTGCGACGCACCGGGCGGCGGTACTTGCCCCCTGCCGGCCCCGGCACCGGACAACTGCCGGTGTCCGGCACCGGAACCGTCCGCGGTGCTCCCCTCGCAACATCATGCCCGACCGGGCCCACCTGGCACATTGCCGGTTTCCGGCAGTGTTCGGCGGTCCTTCCTGCCGGTGACCTGACAGTGCAGCATCAAGATCGGGGAACCGGGCCCGGAAACTCCGGAGAGCGCCGCCGTCTTCGCGTGCCGTACCGGATGCGGCACGGCGCGGCCCGCGGCCGCCGGCGCCCCGCGATCACGCGGACGGCGGCCAGCGGGGGGCCGTGCGGGCCCAGGCGCTGTCCCAGGCGGCCAGGTTGCGTCGGCGGAGCAGCAGGCCGGCGGCGCCGTACACCGCGGCGCCGGTGACCGGGACGGCCAGGGCTGCGAGGATCGCCCAGCCCGTGCTGTGGCTGCGGACCTGGGCGGTGGTCAGGGGCGGCTCGGTGATGCGTCCGTCGGTGTCGGCCCATATGTCGACGGAGCTGCCGGCGGGCAGGCCGGGCTCGACGTCGGTCCGGTCGGTGCGGGTGAGCCCGCCCGGGTCGGTGAAGCGCACCGGTACCGGATAGCGGGTCTTCTTCGCCTCCTCGGAGCCCGGCTCGGGATGGCGGGGTGCGGCGTGCAGAAGGACCGCGGTGGTCTGCCGCCGCGTCCTCTCCTGGTGCTCGGCCGCCTGTTCGTAGTGGCGCAGGGCGGTGTCGCCGACGAAGAACATGGCCACGGGCGTGCCGGCCAGTACGGCCAGCAGGATGCCGAAGCCGATCCACGCCTGGAGCAGGTCGCTGCGGCGGCGCATCGGGTTGCGCCGAAGGCGCCAGAGCACGCGGCTGGGGAGTTCGTCGGGGAGCGGGTCGTCGGGGAACAGCCCTTCGGGGGGCGGCTGGGCCCGAGGGATGCCGCCGGCCATGGTGCGGCCCTCCTTCTGTGTCCTCTTGGTCCGCGTTGGTCCTCGCAGTCCGCATAGGCCTCGTAGGCCTCGTGCTCCTCTATGTCCGGGCGCGGTGGGGACGGGTTTTCCGTGCGCGGTGGGGACGGGGGCTGGTCTACGACGGGTCTAGGGGCCGGGCGGCCCGGGGGACGCGCCCGCCGGGCCGTCGGGGTGGTCGTGCGCGGCCCGCAGCAGGGTGGCGGCGCCGCGGACGGCGGCGGTGTGCGGCGCCGCCACGGCCTTGAGGGGCGCGTGCAGCCTGCCGGCGAGGTGGTAGGTGATCTCCGGGCGCAGGGCTCCGCCCCCGGCCAGCAGGGCGCCCCGGCGCAGGGCGTCCACGGTGAGCGACGTACGGTCCTGCCGCAGCATCGCGGTCACCATGGTGGCCACCGCCTCGCATATCTGCACCGGCGAGGCGGAGTCGAGGTCGCTGGTGCCCAGCGCGGTGCGGCGCGCGTCGACGACGGCGCCCTCCGACAGCAGCACCACCTCGGTCAGATGCGCGCCGATGTCCACCACGAGCAGCGGGCGGGACAGGTCCGCGCCCGCGGCCAGGGCGACGGCCCGCGCGCTGGGAATGGTCAGCACGTCGCGCGGCCGCAGCACCTCCACCGCCGTACGGGCCTCGTTGCGGAAGGCCACCCCGTCCAGTACGGGAGCGGTGAGGACGACCAGGGGGCGGGTGAAGCGGGGCAGACGGTTGCCGAGCAGGCGGTCGAGCATCCGGGCCGTGCCCTCGGTGTCGATGATCGTGCCGCGCTGGATCGGGTACACCGCCCCGGAACCGGGGAACGTCACCGTGGGGACGTCCAGGACCAGCCCCCGCCCGGCGACCCAGGCGCGGGTGCGGGCGCTGCCCATGTCGAGGGCGACGCCCCAGCCCTGCCGGCCCAGCGGCCACGGCCGGTGCCGGGCGGCCGCGGCGGCACGCGAACGCTGGGTGACCGTCACCGCCCGGCCTCCCTGACCTGCTGGCAGCGCGCGCAGTAGCGGGCCTGCGGCACGATCTCCAGCCGCTCCCGCGCGATGGGACGCCGGCACAGGTGGCAGGTGCCGTAGCTGCCCTCGTCCATGCGCGCCAGGGCCGCCTGGACGTCGGCGAGGACCATGCGGGCCGAGGCCGCGAGTTTCACGCGGACCTCCACCTGCGAGGCGGCCTGCTGCTGGAGCAGGGCGTCCGCGCGGGACGTCGCGGCGGCCGAGATCTGCTCCAGCTGTTCCTGGCGGAACATGCGCTGCTCGTCGAGGTTCGCGCGGAGCGCGGCGAGCTCCTCGGCCGTCAGGTACGTGTCGCGGTCGCCGATGATCTGGTTGTTCACCGTTTCACCCCTTGGGCAGGGCGGAGGACGAAGGCAGGACGGACGGGGCGGGCGGGGTCAGGCGGTACGGCGCCGGCAGGCGACGCAGTGCCCCGTGTACGGCAGGATCTCCAGGCGCTCCGCCGGGACCGGCTTGCCGCATTCCAGGCAGGTCCCGTAGGTGCCGTCCTCGATACGGGCGAACGCCTCGTCGATCTCCTTCAGCACCCGCTGGATGGCCTCACGCTGGGAGGACATCAGGTGGTCGTCCGCCGTCTGCCCGGTCTCGCCGAGGGCTTCCAGCTGGACCAGCCGGGTCCCGCGGGCGTGTTCAAGGCGCCGGCGGGCCTCCTGAGCGGACAGGCGCTCGCGGGGTTCGGTCCGGGCGGCGTCGAGCGACATCGTCAGTGCCCTACTTTCTGCAACGGGGGACGGGGGTCGGTCACACCTCAACCCTGGTCGAACCCGCCGCGGTTTCCCATCGGGTCCAGAGCCCATTTGCGGCCGGTCCGGGGATCCACTCGACACGGGCATGGGTAGGCCGCACCCTGCGAAATGGGGACCGTGCCCCATCGATCGGGGCGGCCGGCGGAAGGCACACTGGGCGGCAGGCCCGGTCGGGACCAGGGGGCCGCGGCTCGTCCAGGATGCGCGATGCCCGACAGTAGAGGCAGACCGCATCACGGAAGGAGTTCAACCCTGGTGTCCCTGTTCTGGCGGATCTTCGGGCTCAACGCCGTGGTGCTGGGCACGGCCACCGCGCTGCTGCTGTGGGCCCCGGTGACCGTCTCGGTGCCGGTCGTGCTGACCGAGGCCGTCATCCTCGTGGGCGGCCTCGCCGTCATGCTGGTCGCCAACGCCGCCCTGCTGCGCTGGGGTCTCGCCCCGTTGGACCGGGTGACGAAGCTGATGACCACCGTGGACCTGCTGCGTCCCGGCCAGCGGCTGCCCGAGCAGGGCGGCGGCGAGGTCGCGGAGCTGATCCGCACGTTCAACGCCATGCTGGACCGGCTGGAGAACGAGCGGGCCACGAGCAGCGCCCGGGTCCTGCTCGCCCAGGAGGCCGAGCGGCGCCGTATCGCGCAGGAGCTGCACGACGAGGTGGGCCAGAGCATGACCGCGATCCTGCTCGCGCTCAAGCGGGCCGCGGACGAGGCGGCCCCGCCGCTGCGCGACGAACTGCACCATGCGCAGGAGATCACCCGGTCGAGCCTGGACGAGGTCCGCCGGCTGGTGCGCCGGCTGCGGCCCGGCGTCCTGGACGACCTCGGTCTGGTCGCCGCGCTGACCTCGCTGACCCACGACTTCGCCACCCACACCGGGCTTCAGGTGGTGCGCCGCTTCGACGCCGACCTGCCCGCCCTGGAGCCGGAGACCGAGCTGGTCCTCTACCGTGTCGCCCAGGAGAGCCTGACCAACGTGGCCCGGCACGCGGACGCCGAACGGATCGAGGTCAGCCTGCGGCGCACCGACGACGCCGTGGTGCTGGCCATCGCCGACGACGGCCGCGGCATCAAGGCCGCGTGCGAGGGCGCCGGCATACGCGGCATGCGCGAGCGGGCCCTGCTCATCGGGGCCGGCCTCGACATCGCCCCCGCCCCCGTGGCCGGAACCGAGGTCCGGCTGACCGCGCCCGTCGTCCCCAGGAAGCAGACCTGACCATGTCCGAGCCGACCACGATCCGCATCCTGCTCGCCGACGACCACGCGCTGGTACGACGGGGGGTGCGGCTCATCCTCGACCAGGAACCGGACCTGGAGGTGGTCGCCGAGGCCGGTGACGGCGCGGAGGCCATCGAGATGGCCCGCACCCACGACATCGACCTCGCCGTGCTGGACATCGCGATGCCGCGGCTGACTGGGCTCCAGGCCACCCGCGAGCTGGTCGCGCTCAAGCCGGACCTGCGGATCCTGATGCTCACCATGCACGACAACGAGCAGTACTTCTTCCAGGCCCTCAAGGCCGGTGCGAGCGGGTACGTGCTGAAGTCCGTCGCCGACCAGGACCTGGTCGCCGCGTGCCGGGCGGCGATGCGGGACGAGCCGTTCCTGTACCCGGGCGCGGTGACCGCGCTCATCCGCAACTACCTGGACCGGGTCCGCCACGGCGAGGAGACCCCGGACCAGGTCCTGACACCCCGCGAGGAGGAGGTCCTGAAGCTGGTCGCGGAGGGGCACTCCTCGAAGGAGATCGGCGAGATCCTCTTCATCAGCATCAAGACCGTCCAGCGGCACCGCGCCAACCTGCTCCAGAAGCTCGGTCTGCGCGACCGGCTCGAACTCACCCGCTACGCCATCCGGGCCGGTCTGATCGAACCCTGACGGCCCGCCCCACGACCGCCTGGGGTCCCGGCTGCCCACTCCCCGGCCGGGATCCCAGGTACGACACCGCGTCCGCCACGAGTGCCACCACGAACACGAAAGGGGACGGTGCATGCACCCAGCGCCGAGCACCGCTCCCTCGTCCCGTGCCCTGGCCTTCCTGACGGCCGCGCTGCTGACCCTGCTGGCGGTCTTCACCACCGGCAGCCCTCCGCCGCTGCCCGCGCCCGCCACCGCGGCGGCATCCGTCGCGGACCTCGCGCCCGGACCGCGCTCCGGCACCGCGCCCGGCGGCGGCCACCGCGGCTTCGACGAGCGTCCCGCGGACGCCCCGCACGCCGGGCAGGGGTGCACCGTCGTCTGCTCCGGGCAGGACGGCACCCGGCAGGAGTTCCACGGGGACCGGCCCGTCGCGCACGGGCAGTTCGCCACCACCGATGACGTCACGGACGTCCCCCTCCCCGCACCCGGGCGGACGCGACCGGTCCCGGTGACCGTCGCCGCCCGCACGGTGCACGTGGTGCAGGACGGCGGTCGGGCACCGCCGCGGGCCTTCGGCATCTGACGTCCCCCGTTCGCCCCTCGACCGCCGTGACCGCGTCGGCCGCGGTCTCGGCGTGCCTGCCGGAGGCCTCCGTTGAAAAAACGTACGAAACGCAGTACTTCCCGGGTGAGAGCGCTGTTCGCCCTCGCCGTGATCGCCCTGTCCGTGTACATCACCGCCACCCTCCCCGTCCGTCTCGGACTCGACCTGCGGGGCGGCACCCAGATCGTCCTGGAGACCCGCTCCACCCCGACCGCCAAGGCCGACCGCGAGGCCACCGACCGCGCCCTGGAAGTGCTGCGCGGCCGGGTCGACGCGCTCGGCGTCGCCGAACCGACCCTCGTCCGCTCGGGCAGCAACCGGATCATCGTCGAGCTGCCCGGTGTGCAGGACCCCAAGAAGGCTGCCGACGTGCTCGGCCGTACCGCCCAGCTGACCTTCCACCCGGTGGTCGGCGTCGCCGACGGCACCGAGGACCCCGCCACGTCCAAGCCCGAGGCGTCCAAGGACCCCAAGGACCCCAAGGACCCCGACGCTTCGAAGGAACCCGACGCGTCCGAGGAACTCGTCCTGCCCGACGAGTCGGGGCAGAAGCTGCGCCTTCAGGACAGCGCCATGACCGGCAAGGACGTCAAGGGCGCTCAGGCGCGCTTCGAGCAGGAGACGGGCGCCGGCTGGACCGTCACCGTCGACTTCGACAAGGCGGGCCGGACCGCGTGGGCCAAGCTGACCAGTGAGGCCGCCTGCCGCGAGGTGGGCGACCCCGCGCGCCGGGTCGCCATCGTGCTCGACGACCGGGTCATCTCCTCCCCGCAGGTCGCGCCGTCCGTCGCCTGCGGCACGGGCATCGCGGACGGCTCCACGCAGATCACGGGCTCCTTCGACGACGCCGAGGCCCGTGAGCTGGCGCTGCTCATCAACGGCGGCGCCCTGCCCGTGCCGGTCGAGACGGTCGAGCAGCACACCATCGGCCCCACCCTCGGCGCCAGCGCCATCGAGGCCACCGCCTGGGCCGCGGTGATCGGCACCGCCCTGACGATCCTGTTCATCAGCATCGTCTACCGCCTCACCGGCTTCCTCGCGGCTGTGGCCCTGCTCTGCTACGGAGTGATCTCCTACGCCGCCCTGGCCGTCCTCGGCGCGACCCTGACCCTGCCGGGCCTGGCCGGTTTCGTCCTGGCGATCGGCATGGCCGTGGACGCCAACGTGCTCGTCTTCGAACGAGCCCGTGAGGAGTACGCCGGCATGCACCGGCCGAGCCCGCGCTCGGCCCTCACCGCCGGATTCCGCAACGCCTTCAGCGCGATCGCCGACTCCAACATCACCACGCTGATCGCGGCGGGACTGCTGTTCTTCCTGTCCACCGGTCCGGTGCGCGGCTTCGCCGTCACCCTCGCCATCGGTGTCGCCGCGTCCATGATCAGCGCGCTGGTGATCACCCGGGTGCTCGCCGAGTTCGCCGTGGACCGCGCCTGGGTGCGCCGCCGCCACCTGCTCACGGGTCTGGCGACCACCGGACGGGTCCGCGATCTGCTCGTGCGCCGCGACCCGGATCTGATGCGCCACCCGCGTCGCTGGCTGGCCGCCTCCGCGG
The DNA here is from genome assembly GCF_053598035.1 of Streptomyces sp. NPDC001204. Taxonomy (NCBI): domain Bacteria; kingdom Bacillati; phylum Actinomycetota; class Actinomycetes; order Kitasatosporales; family Streptomycetaceae; genus Streptomyces; species Streptomyces sp. NPDC001204. The sequence goes on from NZ_JBSFJL010000012.1 coordinate 22,272, forward strand.
TCCTGCTCGTGCTCGCCGGTTCGGGCATCGCGGCCCGGGGCCTGAACTTCGGTCTGGAGTTCACCGGCGGCCGGCTGATCGAGTACACCACCGCGACTCCCGTGAACCCCGACCGGGCCCGCACCGCCCTCGCCGACGCGGGCTTCCCCGGCGCGCTCGTGCAGTCGTCCAACGACAACGGCCTGACCGTGCGCACCGAGGACCTGACCAACGCCGAGGCCGCCAAGGTCACCGGGACCATCAGCGAACTCGGCGGCAGGACGGAGAAGATCCGCGACGAGCTGATCGGCCCGAGCCTGGGCGAGGAACTGCGCCGCAACGCGCTCATCGCACTCGGCGTCGCCCTCGGCGCCCAGTTGCTGTACCTCGCGGCCCGCTTCCGATGGCTGTTCGGCACCGCGGCGGTCGCCGCGCTCGCGCACGACGTCGTCATCCTCGTCGGCGTCTTCGCGTGGCTCGGCAAGCCCATCGACGGTGTGTTCCTGGCGTCGCTGCTCACCGTCATCGGCTACTCGGTCAACGACTCGGTGGTCCTGTTCGACCGCATCCGGGAACTGCTCGGACGCGACCGCAGGACACCGCTGGAGCAGATCACCAACAAGGGAATCCTTCAGACGCTGCCCCGCACGATCAACACGGGCATGGGCGCGGTGCTGATCCTGATCTCCCTGACGGTCTTCGGCGGGGACTCGTTGACCGACTTCGCGCTCGCCCTGCTCATCGGTCTCGTGATCGGCACCTACTCCTCGGTGTTCACCGCCTCCCCGCTCGCCATCGAGCTGCACCGCCATGAGCGCGGCGGCCGGCGCCGCGGCTCCGGCGGCGGCTCGGGCGGCGGCAAGCCCGCCCGCCGGAGCGCACCGGCGCGGGTCTGAGGCCCTGACGGTGGGCGGTGGTGCACCCCGCCGCCCACCGGAAATGGGTACTGCGACCGATGGCCGCATCCCGCGCGCGCGGCCACGCTGGAGGGTCAGGAGGGGGGCCGTACGTCACCGCGGCCCCCCTCGTCACCGGCTCTTTTGCCAGAAGGGACCGTATCGCCGATGTCGTGGGAGACCACCAGCAGTGCCTCCGCGGCCGAGCGCCTGAGCGCGCACGATGCCCGGCAGCGCCTCGAACACGAGCGCAACTCCCGCCTCGCCCAGCTGCGGGCCGTCCAGGAGAGCGAGGACGGCGGTCAGGAGGCCGACGACCTCCTGACCGCGCAGAAGAACGCCCTGCAGCGGGCACTGAAGGACATCGAGGCCGCCTTCGCCCGGCTGGACGACGGCTCCTACGGGAACTGCGAGGACTGCGCCAAGCCCATCCCGGTGGAGCGCCTGGAGATCCTTCCGTACGCACGCTGCTGCGTGCCCTGCCAGCAGCGCGCCGGCTGATCCGGCTCCCGCGCGCGGTGGCGCCGCCGCGCGGCGCGGCCCGCGCCCGCGTCCCCTGCCCGAGGTGAAGGAGGCCGACCGGTGATCCTCGGCGACAGCACGGCGACCGCCGCCCCGGGGGGCCGCAGGCCCACCGGGCCCGTCCGCGGGCGCGGTCCGGGCATCGCCCTGGACCTGGGCAGTGCCCGGACCCGGGTCTGGGCGGAGGGCCTCGGCGGCATCCTCGACGTGCCCACGGTCACCCATCAGGGCTCCGCCGCCGCCCGCCCCGTCCGGCGCGGCACCGTCGTGGACCCGGCCGCCGCGACCCGGCTCGTCTCCCGGCTGCTGGCCGACCGCGTCCCGCACGACGCCCGGCCCGTCGTCGTCCTCACCACCCCGGCCCTGAGCGGGCCGCGGGCCCGCGCCACCGCCGTCGGCGTCCTTCAGGTACTGCGGCCGCGGACCGTGCTGACCATCGACAGCGTCCGCGCCGCCGCGCTGGGCGCCGGCGCCGACCTGTCCGGCGCGCTGTTCGTCATCGACGTCGGCGCCCAGCTCAGCGAGGTGGCCCTGCTCATCGACGGCCGGGTGGCCGCCGCCCGCCGGGCCACCGTGGGCACCGACGACGTGCGCGCCGCCACCCTCGCCGAACTGGTCACCGCCGTCACCACGCTGGTCACCGGGCTGCTCCGGGACGATCCCCGGCGCGTACTCGTCGACGCTCTCGACCGCGGCCCGCTGCTCGCCGGCGGCGGCGCCCTGCGCCCCGAGCTCGCCTACCGGCTCTCCGCGCGGCTGCGCAGCCACGTCCGGGCCGTGCCGCGGCCGCAGACCGCCGCCGTGCGCGGCGCCGTCGAAGCCCTGCACTCGGTCCTGCGCCATCCCGCCCTGAGCCCGCCGCTGCCTCTGCCGCCGCTGTGACGCCGTCTGTGGGAACGCGGCGGGCTCGATTACGGTCCATACGGTTGTGCGCACGGTGGGGTGGGGGAACTGCTAAGGAGCCGAACGGCGGTGCAGCAGCGCAGCGGTACGCAGCCATGGACAGGGGAGCCGAGGGAGCCGGGGGGACCGGCGGACGACGAGTGGCGGGACCGCGGACGGCGGAGCGGCCGACCACCGGACGCCGGACCGGAGGACGGCCGACCGGAAGACGGCGGACCGCAGGACGGCGGACCGGTGCGGGTGCGTGACGTGGCCGCACGGTTCGCGCGGTTCACCGGGCGGACGCTGCGCGCCGAGTGGCACGGCATCGTCGTCGACCCCGTACGGCGACTGGCGCGCCGGGGGCTGTCCGGGCTGGTGCTGGCCTTCGTGGCGGCCTTCGGCGTGATCTTCTTCCACGAGGTGGCGCAGCGGCCGGCCGGGGCGGCGGCGGTACGCGTCCTCGGCGGCGTCCAGGCCGACCTGCCGCTGTGGCTGGCCCTGCTGCGCACCCCGGTGTCGCTGTACGTCCCGGCGCTCGACCTGCCGGTGTGGGCCGGCATCACCCAGCTTTTCCTCGCGTTCGCGCTGGCCGAACTCACCCTGGGCCGGGGCCGGACGCTGTTCATCTCGTACGCGACCACCCTGGCCGGCACCCTCACCGTGCGGGTGATGATCGCGATCGGGCCCGGCTGGTGGGGGCTGGGGCTGCCGTCCGAGGCCGGCCGGATCCTCGACACCGGGCCGTCCGCAGCCGTGGTGGGCCTGTTCACCTACCTGTCCGTGGTGCGGCGCGCCCCGGTCGTGTTCTTCCTCACCGGCGGCTCGATGGTGGTGGAGTCGGTGGTCAGGCCCAACCTGGCGGGCCGCGAGCACCTCATCGCGGTGGCCGCGGCGATCGTCCTCGCGCTCTTGCACGGCCGCGGCCCGAGTCGGCTGCCGGGCCGGGCGGCCGTACTGGATCGACGGCGGCGGGCCCCCGCCCCGGCCCTGGCGCCGGCGGGCCCGTATCCGCATCCGCACCACCGGCCGCAGCGTCCGCGACGTCACCCGGCCCTGCCGGGCGCGAACGCCCGGGACTCCTCCTAAAATCACGATGGACTCCGCAGGGGGAAGGGTGAGGGCCAATGGGCTGGATCTGGGTGGTAGCGATCATTTTCTGGACCGGCGGTTTCGCCTGGATCGCCGACAACGTCCGCACCGCGCTGCGCAACCGGCACGAGCGCAAGCTCGAACTGATGGAGGCGGCGAAGGCCGAGCGGCTGGCGGTCGAGACGGCGCACAAGCCGCCGGAGCCGGTGTGCGGATGCACCCACCATCTGGCCAAGCACGACAAGAACGGCCGGTGCCATGAGCGCGTCGAGGTGCCGACGGCCTGGGACGAGAACAAGAAGCCGCTGCGTTTCGAGCCGGGGCAGTGCAACTGCCAGCAGTACGTGGGGCCTCAGCCGCTGTCGCAGGTGTACGCCGACGAGCTGACGGACCGCGCCTGACGGTCCGGCCGGGCCCGAGTGGGCGTACTCGCCCGGGTCCGGGTGCCGGGAATCCGCGCAGGAGCGTCACACAGGCTGCACACAGTCCCTCACGAGCCTTGTTAGCGTGACTGGCCGCTCGGCAGGCCTAGTCAGGAAGACCGGATGGACTACTGCTCCACGTGCCGTAGGCACCTCAACGGCGCCCTGGTGTGCCCCGGTTGCGGTGCGTACGCGCCGGACATAGCACCGGACGTCACGGCGCCCCTCACGACCGATACCGCGATCGATTCCGCGGCCGATTCCGCGACGGCTCTCACGACCGGCCTCGCGACGGGCGGGGCCGCGGGCCTCGCCCCCGGCGGCGTCCCCGCCGACTTCGCCGCGGACGCGACGGACGCACCGCCACCGCGGCAGCGCCCCGGGCGGGCGGCGCGGCGCCGTCAGCTGGCGCGCTGGAAGAAGACCCAGCGCAGGGCTCTGGTGGCGACCGCCGTCGCCCTCGTCGGGGGAGGTCTGACCGTCGCCTCGATGGACCGGCACTCCACCGACCGCGCGCAGGCGGCCCCGGCCCCGGAGGCCCCGCACACGGGCACCGTGGGGGACAGCCGGCCGGCGCAGCACGCCGACCCGTCCTCGTCGCCCTCCGACACCCGGCAGTCCCCGCCCCCGGCCGGTGTCCCGCACCAGCGGTCGGCGCCGCGGGGCACCACGCCGCAGGACGTACGCCCGGACGCCGCCGCTCCCCGTACCGCGCAAACCCCGTCGGCGCCCGCCGGCGCGCACGAGGCGCCGACACGGACGGTGCTGTCCGCACCGCGGCCGGACAACACGGCGCCCGCTGCCGACGGCTCGGCCTCGGCCGCGCAGTCGGCCCCGTCCGCCCAGCAGGTTCCGGCGGGCCAGTCGAACCAGTCGGGCCAGTCGGCGTCCCGGTCGTCCTCGACGGCGACCCAGCGGACCGCGCCCGGGGCCGGCTCGTCCGACGGCACCGCCCAGCAGACCCCGCAGACGAGCCCCACGGACACGCCCACGTCGCCGTCCCACCTCTGCCTGCTGGTGATCTGTCTCGGCTGACCACCCGGCCCGCGCGGGTGCGGGCGGCCGAACGGTCAGGACCCGGCGGGTCCGGCGGACTCGCCGGGCCCGCCGGAGTCGTCCGCGAAGCTGGCGAAGTACGCCGCGGCCATGTCCTCGTCGGCATGGCCCCCCGCGGCGGCGCGGGCGAAGCGTTCGGCGCTCGCGGCGGCCACGTCCAGGCGGACGCCGTGGGCCTCGCCGGCCTGGACGATGAGGCGGGCGTCCTTCTCCGCGGTGGCGACCGCGAAGCTCGGGGGCAGGTACGCGCCGTCGAGGATGACGCCGGCCTTGGCGTGCAGGTAGCCCATGTCGAGCGGGCCGTCGGCGATCAGGTCGAAGAAGCCCTGGGGGTTCACGCCGAGTCCCTTGGCCAGGGCCAGTGCCTCCCCGGTCGCCGCGGTGGCCGCGATGACCCAGCTGTTGGCCACCAGCTTCAGCCGGGTGGCGGTGGCCGCCGCGGCGTCCTCACCCGTCCACACCGTGTGGGCGCCGACCGCCTCGAACACCGGCGTCACCGTCTCCCGGCCCTCGGCCGGCCCCGCCGCCAGCACGGTCAGCCGGCCCGCCTCGGCGGGCTGCCGGGTACCGAGCACCGGGGCGTCGTAGAGGAGCAGTCCGTGTTCACGGGCGAGGTCGGCCAGCTCACCGGCCGCCTCCAGGCCGACCGTGGTCGACTGCGCCCAGACCGTGCCCGGACGCAGCGCGGGGGCGGCCTCGCGCATGACCTCCAGCACCGTGCCGCCGTCGTAGAGCATCGTCAGGACCACGTCGGCGTCGCGCACCGCCTCGGCGGGGGTGTCCACGACGTGCGCGCCGTCGGCGGCCAGCGGCTCGGCCTTGGCCCGGGTGCGGTTCCACACCCGGACGGTGTGTCCGGCCTTCGCGAGGTTGCGGGCCATCGCGGCGCCCATGATCCCCGTGCCCAGGACGCCCACGGTACGGATGTCGGTCATGTCGTCCTCCTCCTGATCGATGCGGTGAGTATCGCGCGGACCCCGGGCCCGGCGTCCGGCGAAGCGACTCGGCCACGGAGCCGCACGGGTGACACGAAGGTGCGGGTACCCGTGCCCGGCGGTTCACTTGAGGGGTGGCCGGTCCCTTCTCCGCGCGAGGGGCGGGCGAACGGGCAGTGGGAGGCGACATGGCCGGTCACCGGGCACGCTGGACGACGGGCGCGACGCTCCCGCTGGCCGTTGCGGTGGCCCTCGGCACGACCGGCTGTTCCGGCGGCGGCACAACCTCCGGCAGCGCGAGCCAGGCGGCGTCCGCGGTCTCCTCGCTCGCCTCGCAGGCCGACTCGATGCTCTCCTCGGCCACCGCGGAGGCGGGCCGCAGGCTGGGCGAGGTGAGGAACGGCATCGACGCCCGGAGCGCCGTGACCCTGGGCACCCCGGCCACCGCCTCGGACGGGCACGCCACCGTCGCGGTCAGGGTGGAGAACAGGGCGGGCTCCGCCAAGTCCTTCGCCGTGCGGGTCGACTTCAAGGACAGCGGCGGCAACCTGCTCGACACGGTGGTCGTCACCGTCCCCGGCGTACCGGCCGGGAAGACCGCCACGGCCACCGCCCGCAGCATCCGCGAGCTGTCCGGCCCCGTCAGGGCGGAGGTGGGCACCGCGCTGCGGTACTGATCCGCCGCCCCGCGCGCCCCGGCCTCCCCGCCGACCCCGGCGGCGCCCCTGAGGGGCCGGGTCAGGCCATCCAGAAGAAGACCGCCGTCATGCGCTTGTCCTCCAGGCTCCGACCGCAGTAACCGGTCGCGCTGTGCACGAGGTTGGCGTGGTAGAGGAGCAGCCGGTTGGCCTCGTGCGGCACGCGGACGTCCTCCTCGAAGGCGTCCGGCGCGACGAACCGCGTGCCGAGGGCCTCGACGAGGTTGTGGTGCGGTGGCTGCACGACGTTGCCGCCGAGCCGGCCGCCGGGCAGACGCTGGCGGTAGAAGCTGGTCCCGCGGTCCTTGGGCACCGAGGGGTTGAGGTAGAGCACGGCCGCGTACCGGCACAGCGCCCGCGAGTCGGTGTGCGGCCTCGGTTCGCTCTCGCCCGCGCCCACCACCTGGACGCAGTTGTGGTTGAGGGTGCCGCCGTCGGGCGCCTGCCGCACCCACAGCTCCTTCGCCCCGGTCGCCTTCTTCACCAGCCGCTCGACGCGGGCGAGTTCGGACGGCTCCAGACCGGGCATGGTCCGCAGTCCGGGCCAGGTCTGGGAGGTGTACGGGTAGCCCTTCACCCAGTCGTCCTTGGCCAGGCAGCGCCGCCGTACGGCGTCCGCGTCGGGCAGGACGTCGTCCAGCACCCAGTAGTCACGGCCCTTGGTGGGCTTGCGGTAGGGCAGGACGGGGAGCGCGGTGGGCACACCGCGGGGCTGTGGGGGCATGCGGCCGAATGTAGGGCGGGCAGCCACCAGGGCTCTCCCCAGAGCTGGTCAACGTTGCGTCAACCTTGCCTGCGTCCACAGAACTTGGACACTGCGGCCGGGCAAGCGCGCCCAACTACCCATGGGCGTGAGCAGTCTCACATCACGGTCGTTTCTTTTTACCAAATCAAAAGGTTCTTCACGCTCCCCGGCCCGTACATGTGAGTGTCCGAACCGCCCACGGCGGGACCATGACCGGGCAGGAGGCACGGTGCGCTTTTCGCGGAACGCGACGGGAACTCTTTTTGTGGGCGGTGCCCTCAGCCTGACCCTGGTCGCGCTCGCCTACCCCAGCATGCTCGGCCTCGAGAAGGTCTCCAGCGACGGCTCCCGGGTCATCGCCCAGACCCAGTGGGGGCCGCTGACGGAGGCGGACCGGGACTTCGTGGTCAAGGTGCGCGCGGCCGGGCTGTGGGAGTACCCCGTCGGCGAGATGGCGGTGCAGAAGGGGACCACCAAGGAGGTCGTCAAGGCGGGCAAGCACCTGATCGACGGGCACGCGCAACTGGACGTGAGCTGCCGCAGGATCGCGCCCATGCTCAACATCACGCTGCCGAACGTGGCCAGCCCCCAGCAGCAGGGCTTCGTCACCCAGCTCGCCGGGGACACCGGCAAGCAGTTCGACTCCGACATGGCCAACATCCTGCGCGTGACGCACGGCTCGATCTTCAACACCATCGCGAAGATCCGCTCCACCACCAAGAACAGCCTGGTCCGCGAGCTCGCCAACCAGGCCAACGCCACCGTCCTGGACCACATCACGGTCATGGAGGAGACGGGCCTGGTCAACTTCGACCAGGTGCTCTTCATGCAGACGACCCCGCCCAAGCTGCCCAACTCGGACCTGACCCCGCCGCCCCCCTCCGGCGGGCAGCCCGAGGTCGTGCTCACCCCGCCGCCGAACGCCACGTCGAGCCCGCTGGTGCTGCCCGGCGACCCGAGCCCCAGCCCGGCGGCGGGCTGAGGCGGAACCCGCGCGCGGGAAGGAACCCACGCGCGGGGACTACGCGAGCCACACGGTGGTGTCCGGGGCCAGCCGGCGCCCCGTCAAGGGCGAACTGCTCAGCAGCACCTCCCCCGGCGGCAGCGGCACGGCCCGGCCCGACAGATTGGTGACGCACCGCCGGCCGCCGGAGCGGGCGAACGCCAGCACCCCGGCCGGGCCGCCCTCCACCCAGGTCAGCGACTCGCCCTCCAGCAGCTTGCGGCGCAGCCGCAGCGCCGAGCGGTACAGCTCCAGGGTCGAGCCCTCCACTCCGTCCTGCGCCTCGACGGCGTACGCGGCGAAGCACGGTGGCTGCGGCAGCCAGGCGGCGCCCGGACCGAAGCCGTACGACGCCCCGGTGGTGGTCCACGGCAGCGGCACCCGGCAGCCGTCGCGCCCCTTGCGGGCACGGCCGGTCTGCTCCCACACCGGGTCCTGGAGGACCTCGGCGGGCAGGTCGGCCACCTCCGGCAGGCCCAGTTCCTCGCCCTGGTAGAGGTAGGCCGAGCCGGGCAGGGCCAGCATCAGCAGCGTCGCCGCGCGGGCGCGGCGCAGCCCCGCCGCCTCGTCGACGGCCGGGGCGCGGCCGCCGGACAGCAGCCAGGCGTTCTCGTCGGTGCCGGGCGGGAGCGTCAGACGCGAGGCGTGCCGTACGACGTCGTGGTTGGACAGCACCCAGGTGGCCGACGCCCCCGCGGCCCGCGCGGTGGCCAGCGACTCGGTGATGACCTGCCGCAGTCGGCCGGCGTCCCATCCGGTCTGCAGGTACTCGAAGTTGAAGGCCTGGCCCAGTTCGTCGGGCCGGGCGTACAGCGCGCGCCGGTGACCCGGCACCCAGGCCTCGGCGACCGCCGTGCGCGGCGGGGAGTAGGAGTCGAGGATCCGCCGCCAGTCGCGGTAGATCTCGTGCACCTCGTCCCGGTCGTAGTACGGATGGCTGCCGGGCGGCACGAGCGGCAGCGCGCCCTCGCCGGTGGCGCCGATGGCCCCGACGTCCCGCAGCGGCTCGTCGAGGTCCTTGGCCAGGGCGTGCGCCACGTCGACGCGGAAGCCGTCCACGCCGCGGTCGGCCCAGAACCGCAGCGTGGTGCGGAAGTCGGCGCGCACCTCCGCGCTGCCCCAGTTCAGGTCCGGCTGCTCGGGCGCGAACAGATGCAGGTACCACTGCCCGTCCGGCACCCGCCGCCAGGCGCTGCCGCCGAAGACCGACTGCCAGTCGGTGGGCGGGAGTTCGCCGTGCGCTCCGCGGCCGTCGCGGAACACGTAGCGGTCGCGGGCGGGGGAGCCGGGGCCGGCCCGCAACGCCTCCTGGAACCAGGGGTGCCGGTGGGAGGTGTGGTTGGGGACGAGGTCCGCGATCACCTTCAGGCCCAGGCGGTGCGCCTCGGCGGTCAGGGCGGCGAAGTCGTCCAGCGTGCCGAGGCGTGGGTCCACGTCGCGGTGGTCGGCGACGTCGTAGCCGCCGTCGGCCAGTTCGGAGGGGTAGAAGGGGCTGAGCCACACGGCGTCCACTCCGAGGGCGGCGAGGTGCGGCAGCCGCCCGGTGATGCCGCGGAGGTCGCCGAGTCCGTCGCCGTCGAAGTCGGCGAAGCTGCGGGGGTAGACCTGGTAGACGACGGCCTGCCGCCACCAATCCGGGTTCCTGGACGACAGGTCGGACGCGGTGTCCCGCGGAGAGTCGTGCGTGGAGTCGTGCGTGGGGGCGGTATCGGTCACGCGATCTCCTCTTCGGTGCGTACGGCGGACGTACGGATGACTACGGGCGACACGAGAACTCTGTCCACATCGCCCGAAAAGTGAACACCGCCCCCGTGACGGAGTGAGTCGCTCCCTATGTGGCACAAGCGTGATGAAGGCGTGAAGTCCCTTTGTGTTCCGGCAGATTGACAGGCTCGGCCGCACACACGACCATGACCTCACACTGTGGCGCATGTGACCGATGGGCCCGTTGTTCCCTTCGGCCTTCCGTCGGCCCGTCCTGGTCCGTGCCGTTGCCCCGCGACCAGCCACCCCGCGCACAAGCAAGATGGGATCCGTATGTCCATAGCCAGTCGTGTCTCCGCCGCCCGCCTGCTGGGAACGGGCGCCGCGACGCTCGCCCTGTGTGCCGCCTCCGTCGCCGCCGCCTCCGGTGCCTGGGCCCACGGCGCGCCCGGCGGCGAGGGCTGGAAGGGCGGCGGCCGCTACCAGCCCGGTACGGGCGCCGGCACGGTCACCGAGAGCGACCGCTGCCAGTTCTCGCTCGACGGCAAGAACTTCTACGACGCCGTCAAGGTCGACGACCAGAACCTGCGGCCGACCGAGGACGGCAAGGTCCACATCACGGTCCGCACCGCCCACGACGCCACGGCCTGCACCGCCTCCCTGGCCTCCTACCTCGCCCACGGCGCCACCTTCGCCACCTCCGGTGAGCAGGTGTTCGTCGACTTCGGCACGGTGACGGTGAAGCGGGGCGAGACCGGCTCCCTCGACATCGCCGTGCCGGACGCGGGCTGCTTCGCCCAGATCGACCTGTACCGCGGCGCGGTCAAGTTCGACGGCAGGACGGACGCGAACGACGGCTTCGAGCACGGCGACCTGCCCAAGGGCCCGGACCGCCCGGTCATCAAGGACAAGCTGATCGCGGCCTGGAACGGCGGCGCCAAGGACTGCACGGCCGCCGAGGAGCAGCCCCCGGCCACGACGCCGGCCCCGTCCGCCCCCGAGTCGTCGGCCCCGGCCGAGGAGCCGACGCTCCCGGCCACGAAGAGCCCCGCCGAGACGGAGAGCCCGTCGTCGGCCCCGGCGACGCCGCCGAGCGAGGCCCCGGCCGCGTCGGCCTCCGAGTCCACCACCGCACCGGCCCCGGCCCCGAACGGCGGCAGCGGCGACCTCGCCGAGACCGGCGGCGGCAGCGGCACCGGCCTCGTCGCAGGCGGCGCTGCGGTGCTGCTGGCGGGCGGCGCGGCGCTCGTCGTCGCCACGCGCCGCCGGGCGGCGAAGCAGGCCTCCTGACCCCCGCGGATCAGCTCGCGGGGTGCCGGGGGTGTTGACCCGGGCGTTGACCTAGGCACTGTCCCCGGTGCCCTCGACGGTGGTCAGGTACAGCCGGACGTACCGCTCGGCGTCGATGTCCAACGCCACGTCCACCAGGGCCTGTTCGCGGGCCTCACCGTGCAGTTCCGCCTCGCCCGGACGCGGGCGGCGGTCGACGACCGTCTGCCCGCGGGCCGGGCCCGGCGCGAGGTTCACCTCCACCGGCAGCCGGTGGGTGGTCAGCCCCTCCGGGTCGGCCACCGAGCACACCGTGCCCGCGTCGCCGAGGACGCCGTGCGGGGCGTCCCCGCCGGCGGCCGGGTCGGGGCGGGACAGCAGCAGTCCGGCCAGCCGGGCGCCGGGCTCGTCGCGCCCGCACAGCCGCCGTACGTCCGCCTCCGGCACGAGCACCCGCTGGAACACGTCGAGCCCGTACATCGTGATCGGCACGCCCGCGGTGAGCAGGACGGCGGCGGCCTCCGGATCGTGCCAGACGTTGAACTCGGCGACGGGCGTGGCGTTTCCGGTGGCGACCGCGCCGCCCATGAACACGATCCGCTCGATGTTGCGGGTGACCTCGGGGTGGGTGCGCAGCAGCAGGGCGATGTTCGTCAGCGGCGCGGTGGGGATCAGGGTGACCGGGCGGTCGCAGTCCAGGATCGCGTGGCGGAGCAGCGTCACCGCGTTTACGTCGGCGGGACGGCGGGCCGGCGCGGGCAGCGCGAGGTCGCCCATGCCGTCCCTGCCGTGCACATGAAGGGCGGTGCGCAGGGGTTCGAGCAGCGGCCGCTCGGCGCCCCGCGCGACCGGGACGGCGGGAGCGCGCGCCTGCTCCAGAACGGTCAGCGTGTTCCGTACCACCTGGTCCACGTCCGTGTTCCCGGCCACACAGGAGACCGCGCGCAGGTCGAGGCCGGGGTGGCGGACGGCGAACAGCAGGGCGAGCGCGTCGTCGACGCCGGTGTCGCAGTCGACGATCACAGGAGTGGGCCGCGAGGTCACAGGGCGCTCCTTCCGTCGTACGCGGTCCGTCGTGGGGTTCCGCGTACGAGTTCCGCCGTACGGGGTCCGTCGTGGAGGTTCCGCCGTACGGGTGCCACGTTCGGGTGCCGCGTACGGGGCCATCACCATCGTCGCTTGCCCCGCCCGGTGCCGCGCGCCCGTCCGCCGGTCTTCCCTCCCCCCTCCGCGGCGCTCACCCGGACGGACCGGAGCGCTGGTGGGCGGGGCCGCCCGGTGGTGCCGTGGGAGGAGCGCCGCCGCCCGGACGCCAGGTCCGCGGCGCGCGTTCCGTCCGTCTGGAGGCATGCATGTCCCGTACCCCGGCCCGTGTCCTGGCCGCCTCCGCGCTCTGCGCGGCCGTCCTGCTGACCGGGGCCGCCTGCACCGCCGGGCAGTCCGGCCGGGCCGTCCACGCCTCCACGCCGGCGGCCACCCGCCGGCCCGGCCCCGCCGCCGCGCCGGCCGCGGCGCTCACGCCGGACCAGGCGCGGTCCGCGCTGCTGACCCAAGCCGACCTCGGATCGCCGTGGGCGCCGACCCAGGGCGCGGCGACCTGGCGGGACGGTGTGCTCAAGGCACGGGCCGACGTCTCCGAGTGCGGCCGCCTCCTCGACGCCCTCTACACCGAGGAACCGTTCGGCACTCCCTCGGGCGCGCACGCGGTGGCCGCCTACGACGACGGCGACGACGGGGCCCAGCTGCGCCACCAGGTGCTCGCGCTGCGCGCTCCGGACGTGGACCGCACCCTCGCCTGGCTCAAGACCATGCCGCAGACCTGCGCGGAATTCACCGCCACGGCCCCGAACTCCGACTTCATGGACGTACGGGTCGCGGACCTGGCCCTGCCGAACGCCGGCGACGCCCGTCAGGGCCTGCGCCTCACCTTCACCACCGAGTCGTACGAGGACAGCCTGACCACCCTCACCCTGGACCTCGCCACGGTTCGCGTCGGCGACGACGCGATCGTCCTCACCACCGGCGCCCCGGGCACCCTGCCACGGGACGCCACCGCACAGGCGGTCCAGCACGCCGTGGACCGCCTGACGACGGTGCACGACAAGGCACGGACCCCGGCCTGAGCCCCGGCCGGCCGCCGTCGCCGGTCGCGTGTGAGCCGCACCGGCAACCGCCTTGCGCACGCACGGATTCCGGCCACGGTGCACGGTCCGGTCCGCTGGACTTCCGGTCACGGTCGAACCTCGTCCCTCGGCGCGGCCGTCGTCCCCGGCCCGCGTGCCCCGGGACCGGACGCACCCACACGCGCCGAGCAGCCGCGCGCCGCCGCCCGCCGCGGCGGGCGGCCGTCACAGCGGAGGCTGCGCCGGGGCCGGGCCCAGGGTCGTGGTGCCGGGGGCGGTGCGGTGGCCGAGGCCGGTGCGGTAGGCGTCCAGGGCGGCCTCCACACGGCCGGTACGGCGCAGCAGATCACCGAGGAGGCGGCACAGGTCGGCCAGGTCGCCGGCCGCGCCCGCCCGCTCCAGCAGGCTCAGCGCACGCACGTAGTGCTCCTCGGCGGCCTCCGTGTCGCGGGTGTCCTCGGCGATGATGCCGAGCAGGCGGTGCGCGGCGGCGGCGTGCACGGCGCCCCGCTCGGGGGAGAGGTCGCCCAGGACGTTCCGCAGCAGATCGGCGGCCTCCTCGGACTTGCCGCGCCGGTGCAGGACATCGGCCAGCTCGACCGCGACCTGGCTGGTGTAGAGCGCGGCACGCTTGGCGGACAGCATGGCCTGGGCGGCCCGCAACTCCTCCTCGGCACGCTTCAGTTCGCCGTTCTGGGCGCACACGTAGCCGCGCATCCAGTGGCAGTTGGCGAGTTCGGTGCGCAACTGGAGGGCGCGGTAGAGCTCGGCGGCCTTGGCGAGCGAGGCGTCGGCCTCGGCGATCCGGCCCTCGGCGAGCAGGGTGCGGGCCACCGACCGGTGCATCCGGGCCACCAGCGCGGGATCACCCGCCTGCGGGGCCAGCGCGAGCGCGAACTCGGCCGCCTGGGCCGCCCGGGCGTGCGCCCCCATGTCCATGTACGGCCCGATGACGCCGGCGTAGAGCAGCAGCAGCGCGTCCGGGTCGTGCAGCCCGCCCCGGTTGAGCTCGTCGAGGGTGGACTCCATCAGATAGACGGCGTACCGCAGCTCCCCCGCCAGGTAGTGGGAGACGGCGCGGCCGCGCAGCGCGGGGACCCGGGCGGGCAGCGGCGCGTCGGCGAGGGCCCGCTCGGACCGTTCGAAGAACTGCCGGCCGCTCTCCAGTTCGCCGGTCTCCAGGGCGCATTCACCGAGCCCCAGCAGCGCCTCGGCCTGGACGTCGACGAGTTCGTGCTCCTCGGCCTCCGCCAGCAGCCGGGTGTACTGCTCGGCCGCCTTCTCCGACTCCCCGGTGGCGAGCGTGCGCCGGGCCTCGGTCAGTCTGAGACGCAGGTCGGTGGCGAGATGGGCGGGGCGTCCGGTGGCGAGTTCGTCGAAGGCGACCCCGAGCCGCTCGGCGACGTGCTTGAGCGCCTCGTCGGAGGGCCGGACCCGTCCCGCCTCGAGCGTGGAGATGTACGCGGGGGTGTACGCCGGCTCCGCCAGCTGCCGCTGGGTCAGGCCCCGTTCCCGCCGTAGCCGCTGAACCCTGCGCCCGATGGTCTCCGGGTCGTCCCGCTTCGCCATGCGGTTCATCATGCCAGTAAGCCGAGTTGCGGCGAGCCGTCTCCACTGACCGGAGGTCAGCAACGGACCTTATGCGCAGCGGACCCCAACTCGCCCGGGCGCCCTTTCCGTTCGGCCTCCTCACCCCCTACGTTGGAGAGTGCGTTAAACGCGCTTAATCCATCACTGTCGTTGCGAGGTCGGTTGCCGTGCTCGGACGCACTGTCGCGCGCCAAGGACACTTCTCCGCACGTTGCGTCAGAGGATTCGGCGCGGCCGTCATAGCCGTGGCCGCCCTGGTCGCGGCGGCCAACGCCGGACCGGTGCCCGCGGCCGACCCGGTCCCCGCCCCGCAGGCGGTCCAGACCCGCTAGTGCTGCGCCCGGTGTCGGCGCCCTCGTCGCGGGTCGCGCTCAGCCCGGCAGCGCTCGGCGCAGCGCCTCGTCCAGCCGGCCGGCCAGCACCGCGTCACTGGGCGGGTCGTCGGTGAACAGGGCACCCAGCTGAGCGGTGAAGGTCTGGGTGAACGCCCCGTAGAGCGGGGTGCGCGGCCGGGAGACCGCCCGCTGGAGGGCGGGCAGGAGGATGCCGCGGGCGTAACCGGGACGGCCGGCCGCGTCGCGGGGCATGCGGTCGGTGCTCTCGCCGGTGGGCGCCGCCGACGGCGAACCGCCGGCGGCGGCGGGCGCGGACATGCAGCGGACCCGGTCGTCGGTGTACGCCGACGTACGGGTCGCGGCGAAGCCCGCGTCCAGCAGGCAGCGTTCGCTCTGGGGGCTGGTGAGGAACGTGATCAGCTCGGCCGCCTTCCCGGCCCGCTGCGAGGACCGGGTGACCGCCAGGTTCTGCCCACCGAGCACCGCCCGGCCGGGCAGCGGGGCCACGCCGCCGGGGTCGACGAGCTCGTAGCCGCCGGCACCGAGCGCGGCGAGCGCGGCGAGCGCGAGCACCAGCAGCGCGCTCACCACGACCCGGGCCCTGGTGCGCAGCCCGACGAACCAGTCGAGCACGGCACGCGCCCGGGCACGCGGCGCGGCGAGCAGGGCCACCAGGAGACGGACCGGGCCGCCGGCGCCGGTGCCCGGCCCGGGGCCTGCCGGCCCGCCCGGTGGGTCGGTGCGCGGCGGCTGCGCGGAGGACTGCGCCGAGGGCGCGGGCTCCTCGGAGGACTGCGCCGGGTCCGGCGCGGGTGCGGGGCGCATTCCGGCCACACCGGACCCGCACCGGCCTCGGCGAACCGGGGTCGGACCTGCACGAGACCCGCACCAGAACCGCACCAGAACCGCGTCGGACCCGCGCCAGATCTGCGCCGGATCCGCGCCGGTCCCGCCTCAGACCTGCGTCTGCAGCTGGCTCAGCTGGCGGCGCACATGGTCCAGCGCGCCCTCTCGCCGGCCCGGCACCCGGCCGCGCAACTCCGCGAGCACCGAGCCGAGTTCGCGCGCCCGTTCGGGGTCGTGGATCAGCCCCCACTGGTGGTGGGCGCGGTCGACGGCGGTCTCGACGGCCACGGCGTCGGCGGCCTGGCCCATGGCCAGGCGGGTGGTGGCCACGGTCAGCCAGGCCCGGCAGCTGCGGGCGGCGTCGCCCGCGAACATCGCCAGGTCAGCGCGGACCTCGGCCCAGTGCAGCGCGTCCTCGGAGGCCGCTCCGTGGGCGAGGGCGGCGGCCCGCTCCCAGCGGGCGGCGAGCGCGTCGGCGTCGCCGTGCCGGCCGGCCTGCACACAGGCGGCGATGGCCGTGTGCGGGTCGGCCGGCCCCGGCCCGGGCGCGGTGAGCACGAGGCCGGGGCCGCCGTACTCCTCGGTCAGCCGCGACAGCGCCTGCTCGTGCAGCTCCGCCGGGGGCGGCCGGTGCCCGCTGCGCAGGATCGTCGCCACCGCCCTCATGTACGCCGGTGCCGCCACCGTGCGCCGGGTCGGCGGCGGCGCGATCCGGCCGTACAGGGAGATGTTGTGCCCGCAGCCCAAGGGGCGCCCGCGCAGCAGTTCCCAGCTCTCCGCGTCCGCGTGCAGATCGGCCACGACCGTGGTGGTGCCGTCCGGTCGCAGCCGGAGTTCCTCGCGCAGCCAGTGCCAGGGCAGGGCCGTGTAACGGACGGTCGCCGGGGTGGTGCGGGCGAGCGCCAGGTGGGGCAGGTGCTGGCGGCGGTCCAGCTGGAGCTGGCCGGTGAGGAACACGGTGAGCGGGCCGGGCGCCGCCGCGGCCGCGCGCAGCCGGGTGAGCACGGCCTGCGGCTCCAGCGGGTCGGCGAGCTCCACCACGGTCGCGGTGTCCGTGCCGGACAGCACGGAGGGCGCCACGGCGGCCAGCACCGGCAGCACGGACGCGGCGTCCACCAGACGTCCCCTGCCCACGGGCGCGGCCGCGAGCAGCAGCACGGTTCCGGGCATCGTCCCCCCGTGTGGTGATCCGGTCGGTCGCGTACGTCAGCACGTTAACCGCTCCACCGACTTGCCAGGGCACCTTCCCCGGTGTGCTCTGGTAGGCGGGGGCGAGGAGAGAGAGGAGCGCTCTCATGGCTCACGCGGCACCCGTGTCCGGCATCACCACCCGCACCACCCGCCCACCGAACCTGTTCAGCGCCCGGGCCCATGCCATCGGCCGGTGGGCGGGACCGCTCGCACTGGGGCTCGTCTACGGCTACTGGACCGCGGCCGACCGGCGCGACGGCGGACCGATCACGGGTTGGAACGTGCTGTTCGGCTTCGTGACCACGATCGTGTTCACGGTGGTCCTCGCGGGCGTCCTCATGCTCGGCCCCCGGCTGCGGCGGGAGCAGCACGCGGCGCTGTGGTTCGCCTTCATCGGCGTGGCGTTCGGCTTCCTCTACAGCCAGAGCGGCCATGCCCTCGTGTCGACGGTCGGCCTGTCGCTGGGGATCGCGATCGTCGCGGGCCTCTTCTGCTTCTACTGGTTCTACACGCACGAGGACGCGGCGGGCCATCGCGTGAGTTGACCCGCTGATCCGCTGACCCGCCGACCCGCGTCAGTCGCCCCGGACCGACCTGACCGACCGAACCGGCCGACCCCGCTCTCCCGGTCACCCGAATGCCGCCCCTCCGCTCGCGGAGGGGCGGGTGACGGCCTTGGCTGAGAACGTGTCCCGACGTATGCGAAGCGGCCTGTCGGCCGTGCTCATCGCGCTCTCGTGCCTGCTCGTGCCGTTCGGCGCGCTGTCGGCCTGGGCGGCGTACGGGCTCTCCGACACCGGTCGCTACGTCACCACGATGGCGCCGCTCGCCGACGACCCGGACGTCCGCGACGCGATCGCGGACACCGTCGGGGACGGGATCATGCAGGAGATCGGCCACGGGCTGGACGCCCGCGTGCGCCCCGGCACCATCACCCCCTTCGTGCACGACGCCGTCCGCTCGTTCACCCGGACCGAGGCCTTCCGCACGGCGTGGAACGAGGGCAACCGGGCCGCCCACGACGCCGTGCTGCGGGCCCTGCGCGACGAACGCGCCCCCCTCGAACGCCCGGTCACCGTCGACCTCGCGCCCGTCACCGCCCAGGTCAAGGCCCAGCTCGCCCAGGACCACGTACCGCTCGCGAACCGCATCCCCGTCCAGCACACCGAGGTCGATCTGCTTCCGGCCCAGCAACTGGGCCGCCTGCGGAAGGGGTTCCACGTGCTCGAAGTCGCCGGTTTCTGGCTGCCGGTCGCGGCCGTCGCGTTCGCCGTCGCCGGGCTCGCCCTGGCCGCCCGCCGCCGCCGGGCGCTGACCGCCACCGCGCTCGGCACCGCCCTCGGCGGCGCGCTGCTCGCCCTCGCCGTCGCCATCGGCCGCAGTCTGACCCTCGCCGACCTCCCCGGCGAGGTCTCCCAGCCGGCCGTCGGCGCCGTCTACGACGCCCTCACGGCCACCCTGCGCACCACCTCGTGGATCCTGGTCGCCCTCGGTCTGACGGTGGCCGCGCTGACCTGGCTCTCGCGTCGACCGCGCCGGCCCTTCCGCCGCCGCCGGGCGGCCGAGGCCCCCACCACCCAGACCCGCCCAGAGCAGCCGCCGCCGCGCGTGCGCGTCTGATCCCGCTGCTCCCGCGCGCGGGACGCCCGGGGTCCGTGGCGACCCCGTAGGCTCGTCGTCGTGACCAAGCAGGGGGGACGGTTCGCGAGCTGGTGCGCCGGGCTGATGTTCGCGGGGGTGAGCGTCGTCGTCGGGTGCCGGCTGGCCGACAGCGACGGCATCACGCCCGTACCGCAGCTCCTCGCGTTCCTGCCGTGGCTGCTCGTGCCCACCGGACTGGGCCTGGCGTTCACGCTGCGCGGACGCTGGTGGGCGGGGGCGGTGTGGGGTGTGGCGCTGCTGGGGCTGCTGGCGTGGTTCATCGAGCCGTACGGCAGGGTCTCCGCGCCGGCCGGCCATGCCGTGGCCGAAGTGCGGGTGCTGACCTCGAACGTGCAGTTCGGGCGCGGCGCCCCGGCCCTCGTCCCGGTCGTCCGCCGCGAGCGGCCCGACATCGTCTTCGTCGAGGAGTGCGAGTACACCTGCCAGGCGACGCTGGACCGGGAGGTCGGCGGCGACTACCCGTACCGGCGGGCGGTCCGGGCGAGCGGTTCGCAGGGGTCCCTGATCCTCAGCCGCTACGCCCTGCGCGGCACCGCCGGAGTCCGCGGCACGATGGGCATGCCGGGCGCGGTCGCCGACGTCCGCGGGCACGCGGTACGCCTCCAGCTCGCGCACCCGATGCCACCGCTGCCCGGCCAGGTCGCCCTCTGGCACCGGGAACTCGCCCGGCTGCGCGCCTTCGCCGCGGCGGGCCGTACGACGCCGACCGTGCTGGCCGGCGACTTCAACGCCTGCCAGGACCACGCGGCCTTCCGCCGCATCATCGACACAGGACTGCGCGACGCCGCCCGCCTGGCCGGCGCAGAGCGCGCTCCCAGCTGGCCGGCCCGCACCGCGCCCACCCTCGGCGCCCAGATCGACCACGTGCTCGTCTCACCGGACTTCTCCGCGACCGGCGCGCGCTTTCTCGCCCTGGCCGACACCGACCACCGCGCGCTGCTCGTCGACATCACGCTGCACGACGGCCGAGGATCGCATTGACACGGCCCGCCTGTCGGTACTCGCCCCTGCCCAAGATCACTACTCGGGGCCGCTAACCTTACGTGTCCGTCCTGGCCAGGGATTGACGGGCATCAACTCACGAAGGGTTGCGCACATGGGCATTCTCACTCTCCTGCGGAACGCGTTCGGCCGATCACGCAAGGGGCGTACGGCCGAGGCAGAGGGTGCGGAGCAGACTCCAACCCAGGAGCCGACCCCCACCGCTGCCCAGCAGCCGGAGCCGAAGGTCCCCGCCCCGGCGGCCGAGGCCGCCCCGGAGCCCCCCGCCACCGTCCACGTCCCGGACCCCCGGCCCTCCACCGGCGACGAACACGATCTGGTCTCGGCCGCCTTCGACAACGTCACCGTCCCCAAGCCGGCCACCCCCGTGGACCCGACCGACTCGACGACGGAGGAGCCCACCCCGACTCCCGAACCGACGGCTGCAGAGCCTGAGTC